>DAVZIV010000163.1:0-3908 GCA_052273125.1 Candidatus Merdousia sp.
ATTACCGAATATTTCTCGAAGAAATTTTCAGTGCCCGCCCATTTGCAAAACGACGCCAACGCCTGCGCCCTTGCCGAATGGAAGTTCGGCGCGGGCGTCGGCACGCGCAATATGGTTTTTATGACGTTCGGCACGGGGCTGGGTGCGGGGCTTGTCATAAACTCGCGCCTGTATGCGGGCACGAACGGCAACGCCGGCGAAGTCGGGCACATACGCCTTGAAAAATTCGGCGCTGTCGGCTACGGAAAACGCGGCTCGTTCGAGGGATTTTGCAGCGGCTCGGGTATCGCTCAGGCGGGGCGCACGCGCGCTCTCGAGCTTTTTCAGAGCGGCAAAAAATGCGGCTTCTGCTCCGACATTTCCCAAATCGGCGAGATTTCCGCAAAGACCATCGCGCAGGCTGCCGATGCTGGGGACGCCGACGCCGTCGAAATCTACCGCCAGTCTGGAGAATATCTCGGGCGCGGAATTTCCGTGCTCATAGATATTTTGAATCCCGAACGCGTAGTTATCGGCAGTATTTACGAGCGTTCGGAAAATCTTCTTGCGCCCGCGATGCAGGCGGAGATTTCGCGCGAGGCTCTCGGCGCTTCGGCTTCCGTGTGCGAAATCGTGCCCGCAAAGCTCGGCAATTCGATAGGCGACTACGCGGCCATATCGGTTGCGGTCGAGGGAGGCAACGGCAATTTGTAATAGAAAAAATATTTTTTATGAAAGGCTCGATATTGAACACTTTGAAAGACGCCCGCGAGATTCTCGAGGCGTTCATAAACAATCCGGCATCCGTGCCCGCCATCGCCGCCGCCGCCGAAATAATGTCGGCGTCGGTTGCCGACGGCGGAAAGATAATAGCCTGCGGCAACGGCGGCTCTCTTTGCGACGCCACCCACTTCTGCGAAGAGCTTACCGCGCGCTTTCGCGGCAACCGCAGGGCGCTGCCGGCAATCGCCGTAAACGACCCCGCTTTCATCACGTGCGCCGTTAACGATTTCGAGCCCGCCGACGTGTTCAAGCGGTATGTCGAAGCCGTCGGAAAATCGGGCGATGTCCTTCTTGCGATCAGCACTTCTGGCAATTCCGAAAACGTGCTCCGAGCCGCCGAATTGGCGCGCGCGCGGGGAATGAAGGTTGTCGCCCTCACTGGCAAAAGCGGAGGAAAGCTCGGCGAATTTGCCGACGTTGAAATACGCGCGCCGAAGTCGGATTTTTCCGACCGCGCGCAGGAAATCCACATCAAGGTAATCCACATTTTAGTTCAGGAAATCGAAAACAAGGTAATCTACGGAGGAAAATAGCATGATGAAAAAAATCTTGACCGCCGCGTTGTTCGGCGCGGCAACGGCGCTCTTCGGCGCTGGGGTGTCGCTCGACGGAGACTGGAAACTCTCGTTCTGGCCGCAGCCCGCAACCAAAATAACAAACCCCGCCGACGCAAAGCCCGAGGCTACAATAGACGCAAAAGTCCCTGGCAATGTTGAAATCGATATGCTCGCCGCGGGGCTTATCAAAGACCCGATGAAGGGCGACAACGTCTATTCACTGCGCAAGTACGAGGGGTATCAATGGCTCTATTCCCGCACGTTCGACGCCCCCGAGCTTGCCGACGGCGAGCGCGCCATTTTGAACCTCAAGGGCGTAGACACAATAGCCGACGTGTTCATAAACGGCAAAAAGGTCGGCTCCGTCGAAAACATGCTCGTTCCCCACGAAATCGACATAACCGATTTTATCCAAAAAAGCTCGAATAAAATAGAAATTCTCATTCACTCCGCCGTCATAGAGGCGGGGAAATACCGCTATCCAGAAGCCTCCTCATGCGGCCCGCACCGCGACGGTCTGGAAGTGCGCAAAGCCCCGCACATGTACGGTTGGGACATTATGCCGCGCCTTGTTTCGGCTGGGTTGTGGAAGGGCGTATCCGTAGACGTTCAAAAGCCCGTCCGCATTTCCGACATCGTTTACATTGTTCACAGAATAGACCTCAAAAAGAGGACGGCAAACGTAATGGTTCAGGTCGATGTGAGAACGCCGTTTAACAGGCTCGATTCGCTCCGCTACAACGTGGAAGTTTTCAGAAACGGCAAAAAAGTAATAAATATAAAAAATTCGCAGGCGCAAACATATGCGTGGCGCTGCTATTTCGACATTAAAGACGCCGAATTCTGGTGGCCGCGCACCATGGGCGAGCCTGCTCTCTATGACGCCCGCTTCACCCTCACCGACGAATCGGGCAAGGTTCTGGATTCGCGCAAAACGAAAATCGGACTGCGCACCGTCGAGCTTGAGCGCACCGACATTTCGCCCGACAACGCGGGCAAATTCCAGTTCAAAATCAACGGTCAGCCGATGTTTGCATTCGGTACAAACTGGGTTCAGCTCGACGGCCTCCACAGCCGCGATCCGCAGCACCTCGAGAGCTCTCTCGAGATGATGAAAGACCTCAACTGCAACATTGTCCGCTGCTGGGGCGGCAACGTCTACGAATCCGACGCATTCTATGATTTCTGCGACGCCAACGGCATTGTAATCTGGCAGGACTTCACCATGGCGTGCTCGCTCCCCGCGCAGAGCGACCGCTTCAACAAGCAGCTCGCCGAAGAGGCAACGTCTGTCGTTCGCCGCTTGCGTAACCACCCCTCCATTATTCTCTGGGCAGGCGACAATGAAAACGACGTTTCCATGCGCTGGGGCTTCCGCGCGTTCAAGCCCAATCCCGCAATGAACGCCGCAACGCGCACGGTTCTTCCCCGCGTGCTTTTCAACGAAGATATCACGCGCCCGTATTTGCCGTCTTCGCCGTACATCAGCCCCGAAGTCCACAACAATCCCGATGTAGAACCCGCCGAATACCACCTCTGGGGCCCGCGCGGCTACTACAAGGCGGCTTTCTACACGAAAAACAAGTCGATTTTCGCTAGTGAAATCGGTTACCATGGCTGTCCGAACCGCGAATCGCTCGAAAAAATGTTCGACGCCGATTTCGTCTATCCGTGGACGGACAAGGAAAAGCTCGTCTGGAACGACCAGTGGCAGTGCAAGGCAACAATGCCGTTTAAGTTCGACAGCTACTTGAACAAGCGCAATTCTCTGATGACAAACCAAATCAAAAAACTCTTCGGCGATGTCCCGCGCGACTTGGACGACTTCATCTTTGCTTCGCAATCCGTTCAGGGCGAGGCGAAAAAATACTTCATCGAAATGTTCCGCACTCAAAAGGGCGCAAAAACGGGCATTATTTGGTGGAATCTCCGCGACGGCTGGCCGATTCTTTCCGACGCAATCGTAGACTACTACAATTCCAAAAAGCGCGCCTACGAATACATCAAGCGCGTTCAGGAAAATTGCGCCGTTATGATAAACGACAATTTGGAGGTCATCTGCGCCAACGAACCTCTCAAGCCCGCCACGGTTTCCGTCAGGATTACCGACATCGAAAGCGGCAAGGTTCTTCTGACTCTCGATTCCGCAAAAATCGACGCAAATTCCGTCAAGACGCTTGCCAAGCTCGGCGAACTCGACGGGCAGGGTATGTTGTTGATTGAATACACGGTTGACGGAAAGAGGAATTTGAAGAACCACTACCTTTACGGGAAGCCGCCGTTTAAGCTTTCCTCTTACAAACTCTGGGCCAAAAAATTGTGAAACCGCACTTTATGCTGCGTTTCGCGGCAATGAACCACTGCTCGCGTACTAAATGTACGCCACGCACCGTTTCATTGCCGCAAAGCCTTGCCTAAAGCACGGTTTGACAATTTTAAAAAAAGATGTGAAATTGGGCTGAAATCGCGTTTCGTGCAGCGCTCGTCGCCAAAAAGGGGATAGCGGATTGAGCGAAGCGGTTCCGCGTAAGGGGCGTAAGCCCCTTCAGTGGAAGCCCGCCCAGCGGGAGCCACGCTTTCAACTGCAAT
>DAVZIV010000164.1:0-3899 GCA_052273125.1 Candidatus Merdousia sp.
ACGGTTTCGCCCGTCCTCGGAATTTTTGCCGCCTTTACGACCATATCGACGTTTGCGCTGCCTACAACAAGTATTTTTTTGTCTTCATTCATTATATTTTTTCCCTTTCTCTCATTTTACATCGGACATCATCAAAGTCAATGTTGTTTAAAGTCAATAGCAAAACGGGCGTTTTTTTGCGTTTTTTGCATTTGGCGGATTTTTAGCCGCAAAAGGGCGGGGAAAACAAAAAAAAACGCAGGCTTTTGCAAGTTGTATTCAAAAATCTGGACAATCTCTTCTATTTACACTTTTCCCTTGTCTTGTTTTCGGGTGCGGTTTATCACGGGGGATCCTGTTTGAATCTCGAAACATGGAAGAGTTCTATTCCAACAAAAACAGAAATTAAGCGTATGAAAAATTTGACAAAATATACACCCATTTATTTGGGAGTTGCTCTGGCGGCGGTATTGTCGGCGTGTTGTTGCAACCCGCAACAAACCGCGCCGAATTGAGGTGTAATCGTAGCTACGGACTTCGTTGCCAACGACGGCAAAACCGACGTTTCCGACGCACTCCAAAAACTCGTCGACGACAATCCGAACCGCACAATCTACTTCCCTGACGGAACGTATTTGCTTTCGACGTCCCTCAAAACGCCCGCCGACCCGAAAAAAAGCGTGTCGCTAAAACTCTCCAATTTTGCTATTCTCAAAGCAGCCGACACTTGGAGCGAATCAGAAGCAGTCGTGCGTCTCGGCGCAATCCACCCCGCCAACAATATCAATTTGTGCGGCAGCCTTTACGGAATTGACGGCGGAATTATAGACTGCTCCGGCAAGGCAAACGGCGTTTCCGTCGACGGTGATCGCGAAACATTCGTCCGCAATCTTTCCATAAAAAACGCGAAAATCGGCGTCCACATAAAACGGGGTGCAAACGGCGGTTCGTCCGATGCCGACGTGCGCGATGTCAACGCCACGGGTTCAAACTCCGCCGATTCAATCGGGCTGCTCGTCGAGGGCTACGACAACACATTTACGAATATGCGTATGGCGTCGTTCCACACGGGCGTAATGCTCAAATCGCAGGGCAACTCGCTGCGCAATATCCACCCGCTCTATATCTTCGTGAAAGACGGGAAAGAGCGCGATATGGCGCATTACGAATCGAGCATAGGTTTCTTCGACCAAAAGGGAGGCAACTGGCACGACTTTTCCTATAGCGACCAATTCGCCACTGGTTTCAAACTCGCCAACCAAAGCACACTTTCAAACTGCTTCGTCTACTGGTATTACGGAGACGTGAAATTCCAAACCGCAATCGAATCGATGGGGAAACTCGAATGCATTGTCAATAATCTGCGCGTTGGCTTTCGCGGCAAAACCGCCAAAAAGACAATACTTGTAGCCGAACAGGGCGGACACGGCGTAATTCAAAACCTAATCGGCAATGCTCTCCGCGACTACGACGCCGCCAAATACTATCTCAAAGGCGTTATGATTCCCTAACTGAATTCATAGTTTATACCAAAGCGTTCTTCTAATGAAGAACGCTTTTTATTTATATATGGGTTTGTCGGAAAAACAGCGGCGGATTTTTGCGGACGAAAAATCCGCCGTCATTTTTTATGACGGGTACCGAAACGGGGTTGGCTTTCAGCCAATGCTTGCATAGCCCAACGACTACGCAGCTTTAACCGATAATCAAAGGCAGCGAATTGCCATAGGCAATTCGCTGTCGCTTTAAAAACTGCTGTATCCGAGTGGCGGTTTGAGGAAAAAATCGAACGATTTTTGGGAGTCGTTCGATTTCCGACCGCGAAAAGCCCCCGTTGCAGTTGGTTTGCAAAAGGGGCTGCATTTTATTTGTAGGGTGTTGTAAGGCGAACCGTACCCGATAAATTGGGCAATCAAAAATCTTCTAACCGCGCTTTTTTTATTGTTTCATTTTCGGGGTACGGTTCATTGCAGTCTGCGTTTTTGTATGTGTTTTGTTTCGTTTACGGCTGTGTGATTTTGCCTGCGACTGCCGCGGCTGCCGCCATCAGCGGGCTCATCAGAATTGTGCGCCCCGTCGGGCTGCCTTGGCGCCCCTTGAAGTTTCTGTTTGATGTGGACGCGCAGAGCTGGTTGCCGACGAGCTTGTCGGGGTTCATTGCCAAGCACATTGAACAGCCAGCCTGTCGCCACTGGAAGCCCGCTTCCGTAAAGATTTTGTCCAAACCTTTCGCGCGGGCGAGTTTGTCCACAATTTGCGACCCCGGGACGGCAAGCGCCTTCACGCCGTCTGCGACGTGTTTGCCCCTGAGGTATTCCGCCGCCTCTTCAAAGTCGGAGAGTCTGCCGTTTGTGCAAGAGCCTATGAAAACAACGTCAATCTTCGTCCCAGCGATGGGCGTTTCGGGCTTCAAGCCCATATATTCGAGTGCGTCTTTGGCGTCCTTGCGCTGGGTGTCGTCGGCGATGGTGTCGGGATTGGGGATTTTCTCGTCGATGAAAATTGCCTGTGAAGGGTTTACGCCCCATGTAACTGTGGGCCTGATTTGCGAGCCGTCGAAATTCACGACGTCGTCGTACTGGCAGCCTTCGTCGGAGGCTATGGATTTCCAGTATTCCACTGCCTTGTCGAAGTCAACGCCTTTGGGGGCGTATGGGCGGCCCTTGAGGTAGTCGAACGTCTTTTGGTCGGGGTTGATGTAGCCGATTCTTGCGCCGCCTTCGATTGCCATATTGCAGACTGTCATTCTGCCCTCCATAGACATATCGTCGAAGACCTGACCGCCGATTCGTATGCGTAGCCGATGCCGCCGTTGACGCCCAAATTGCGTATGATGTGCAGCGCCACGTCTTTGGGGTAGACGCCCTTGTTGAGTTTGCCGTTGACGTTTATGCGGCGGACTTTGAGCTTTTTAAACGAAAGTGTCTGTGTCGCGAGCACGTTGCGGACTTGGCTTGTGCCGATGCCGAAGGCTATTGCTCCGAATGCGCCGTGCGTCGCCGTGTGCGAGTCGCCGCAGGCAACCGTCATTCCGGGGTGAATCAAGCCCTGTTCGGGGGCGACTATATGTATTACGCCCTGCGAACCCGTATTTACGTCGAAGAATGTGATGCCGTTTTCCTTGCAGTTTTTGCGCAGCTCCAAGAGCATTTCGTAGGAGCGTGCGTCTTTATACGGTTCTGTGCGGTCGTCGGTGGGAATGATATGGTCGACTGTCGCGAATGTTCTGTTGGGGTATTTTACCTTGAGTTTGAGCGTTCTCAGCATTCCGAACGCCTGCGGACTTGTTACTTCGTGCAGCAGGTGTGTGCCCACCAGCAGCTGTGTCGAACCGTCGGGCAACTCCCTGACGGCGTGTTTTTGCCATACTTTTTCAAACAATGTCTGTTTCATTTTTTTCTTTCTAAAAAGGGCATTACCGCCCCTGCTTTTTTTGTCTTTTGGCGCGGCGATTTTGCTCCCGCAAAATTCGCGCCGCTTTGTCAGTGTATATCACCCGCTGGGCGGGTTTCCATCTTGTGGCGCACGGATTTTTCTCCCGAAAAATATTCCGTGCTTTGTCAGTGAACCCGCTTGGAGATTTTCATTGAAGGAGGGCGTTCTTATGCGGAGTTGTTTCACTCAGACCGCCATCATATAAAAAGCGTCGTGATATTCCCTGAAAAAAGCAACGTTGACTCTACTGAAGTGAAATCAACACTACAAGAAAAAATCCCACGGCTTAGAACCGACGTGGGATTTTTTAAAAAGTTGCGAGGCTCGAGGCAGAAAACAAGCGCAGCGCGTTTGAGATTTCGGCGCAAGCCGAAAGACCCCGAAGGGGCGAGACGGGGCGCAGCCCGCGAGTCAATTTGTGTTTGTGAGTGGTGGGATAGTACTTTAGTACAGACCACCCGAACAAACCAAATGATGCCCGAGAG
>DAVZIV010000165.1:0-3893 GCA_052273125.1 Candidatus Merdousia sp.
GCGCAGCGCGTTTGAGATTTCGGCGCAAGCCGAAATACCCCCGAAGGGGCGAGACGGTTTGCGTATGCAAACGCGATTCAATAACAGCCGAAAGCGTAGCCTTTGGTGTGGCTATAAAAAATAAAGCGTTTCAAAATGAAACGCTTTTATCTTTTTTATAAAACAAAACTTCCCCCACTGACAAAGCGGCGATTTGCGCTACGCGCATCGCCGCGCCACAAGAACGAAACCCGCCGAGCGGGCGCATTCGGATTAGAACCAGCATTGTGAGCTGAAAAAACGCGCGAGGCTCGAGCTGGAATTCGCGTTTTATGAGGCGTAGCGGGCTTAACGCCCGTGAGCCCGAAATAAAACCGAATAACAGCCGAGAGCGTAATGGTTGGCGAATTTTATAGAAAAGAAAAAGGGCAACTTTTGTTGCCCTTTATTCTTGATATAAAAAATTCGTCGCCAACCATTACGCGCCCTCGCGCGTTTTTTAGTAGGCGACGTAGGCGTCACCCACAGTATACTTGTGGGAGGGAGCAATGGTCATAACGCCGTCCTTGATGATGAAGTTCTTCATCACGCGCGGGTGCATGTACTCGTCGAAAATGGTCGTGAGGGGGTGAATCTCCTTGATTTTCATTCCTTTGGGAAGCTTTATCGACGCATTGGGATTTAGGAAGCAGAAAAAGAGCTTCTTCGATTCGGGGTGAACCGCACAAATAACGTCCCTTGACATATACGCCGTCGGGCTCGAGTAAACCAAATTCTTGACGTCCCAGTTGCGCTTTCCGATGGGAGTGTTGTTGAGATTCTCCCAAGTGGCTATCGCGCGGGAAAGCTTCATTCGGGCGGGAACGTCGCGAATCGACGGAAGGGTCGGACAGGGATTTCCGAACCAAACACTCCACGAACCGAGCGCCGCCGCGGCGCCCACGGCGTGGATTTCCTTGAGGAAGTCGAAAACGAAATTGTCGCAGGCGTTGGCAAAATTTTCGGTCTTGAAATAGCCCGTATTCCACGCCTCGGCAATTTTGAAATGCTTGTCGGTGCCGTGCTCAACGTGAACATAGTCGGCAAGAGCGGGGTCGCCGGGTTTTATGCCCAAACGCGCAAAATCGGCGGCATAATGCCCCCAGAGCTGGGCGGGGTCTACAATGAGCTTGATTTTGGGATTGTGCCCGTCGAAAGCCGCACGAATTGCGCGATAGAAGGCAACGCGCCCCTCGCAATACGTGGGATAGTCGGGCTTTTCTCCCTTGGGGAAATCGGCACTGTCTACGCCGCGCCAGTGGGAAAGCCCGCATTGAACGTGCCACTTTCCGCCCCACTTGTTGGATACTTCGCCCCAAAAATCGCCCTCGAGCTGCGGAACGTCCCAGACAAAGCCGGCAAACTTGAAATCGGGATTGCGCTTTTCAATGGCGAGGGCGCGCTCCTTGTTTTTCTTTACAATGGCGTCAATGACCTTCTGCTTTTGCATGTTCAAAACCAGAGAGCAAACGCCGTAATCCTTGTGGTCTTTCTTCCATTCGCGGTGGTTGAAGCGATTGAACCAACCCGTAGCCATACAGTCGGGAAAAGGAAGAGAGGCGTCCTTCATCGCGCAGAAATCCTTCCAGTGGTCGATTTCCTTCTGCGAATAGGTCGAAACCCTGTTGAAATCAATATTTCGCCTGTAGACGCCGATAAATTCGGGGTCGCAAAAATAAAAATACATTCCCTTTGATTCGGGCAAATTCTCCATTCCGTTGTTGTAGAGGACGTGGCGGATTGCCATATTGCGGGCGAAACGCAGATTGTCGCGCGCGCCGCCGCACCAAAGTCCGAGATAGTTGCGGAAGTCGTCAACCTTGTAGTCGAGCTTGCCCGAAACGGGCTTTGCAACAATGGGAGCATCGGGGGCAATTTTTGGGTCTTTTGGCGTGGCGCAAAGCACCGACGCGGAAACGGCGAGCGCACAAGCGCCCGCACCCACTGCAAAAATAGGAAATGTTTTCATATTCCGAGACCGCCTGCTATTTCAAACTTTCAAACGGAATGGCGGGGAAACCGTTTTCGCCGAAGAGACAAACGTCGGGCTTTACCCAGTTCTTCCACGCATACCTCACGCCGCGAACCTCGGCGCCGTCGGCAGACTTCACCACGACCTTTTTGCCGTCAACGGAAACCTGAGCTGGCGACCACTTGCCGTTAATCATGGTTTCAAAACCGCGCGGCTTGCCGTCAACCTTGAGAGCGCCCTTGAACGTTTCAAACTCGACTTCGGCAGTATCGCCCTTAAATACCACCGACTTCATAACGGGAGCTTCGGAACATACGCCCTTTTTGCCGTAGACTTTTTCAAGCGCGATAGTCTCCATTCGATAGCCCACTACGGACTTGAAATGCGGGTGAATATTGAACTCTTCGCCCGTGTCGATAATCGGCGCCATGTAGACGTTTTTAAAAAGCTGGGTGTTTCTGAATTGGCAGCTGCGCGCCCACGGCCAGTTTGCCTTTGTGGAATACGAAGCCAGCTGAACCTGAATGAAGGGCAAGTCGGCGTCTTTGAGGCTGCCGCGCCAGCTGTCCAAGAGAACTTTGAACAATTCGCAGAATTCCGGGTCGCTCGCGTCGGATTCGCCCTGATACCAGATTACGCCGCGCACGGTGAAATCGCCCATGGGAGCAACCTTTCCGTTGAAGTGCAGCGACGGGCTTTTGTAGTCGGACTTCGGAGACTGGTCGGTGGGAACGTATTTGAAATCCCAAGCGACGGTCGGCGCAGGTTTGCCCGCAGCCTTGCATTCCTTTACCTTTGCCTCGTACTTGGCGATTTTTTCCTTGTGGGCGGCAAGCAGCTTCTGGTAGGCGGCGGAATCGTATGCGTCAAACTCCTTGAAGAAGTCGGCATATTTTTTCGCCGTCGTCTTGTTTTCGAGAAGCTTTGCCCTGTCCGACCACGTCGCCATGCTTGCAGCGCCCTTTGCCGAATAGATTATACCCACGGGAACATTGAGGTCTTTGAGCAGTTTTTCGGCAAAATAGAAACCTACGGCCGACATTGCGTGTACATTCTTTGAATTGATTGTCTGCCAATGCGCGCCCTTCTGGAAATCGGTCTTGGGAAGTTTGGAATACCCGTTCGACGACTGCTTGAAGTAGCGTATTTTACCGGCCGATTTGTCGGCGGACACCTTCGCGCCCTTGACGTCGTCGGTGCTGCCTACGCACCATTCCATATTGCTCTGTCCAGAGGCAATCCAGACTTCGCCTACATAGATGTTGTAGAGTGTCACACCCGGAATTTTGTCTTCAAAAACAGTCAGCGCCAGCGGGTTGAAAGACGCCTTTGCCGCGGGCAGCGTGGCGTGCCACTTGCCTTCGGCGTCCGCCTTGACGGTCGTGTTCTTGAAGTCGAACATAACCGTAACTTCGGAATTCGGCTTTGCCGTGCCCCAAATGTTTATGGGCTTTTCTTGCTGGAGAACCATACCCCAAGAGAATATGGCGGGCAGCTTGATTTCGGCAAAAAGCGCCGAAACCGCCGCGGTCATTATTGCTATTGCGTAGAACTTTTTCATTTTTGTTTTTCTTTTTTAATGGAGTGTTGTTGAAGTTTTTTTGCCGAAGTCCTCGCGGACACGAATTGTCGGCGACTTGCCGAAAGCCCGCGCACGCTTCCCCCGTTTTGCGCTTTCCCGACAGCCGTTGCACGGCGTCGAAAAAACGCCCGCCCGAAGCGGTATCAATGCCGCCCGACTTTGGAAATATTCGTGAAAATTTCCGGTTATGTCAAATCCCAAATTTCGAAATTTCTTGAAAGAAACGCCGATATTATATTCAAATAACTGCCGTAATATGCGCATAGACGAAGACAAAATCAGAAAAAGATCAAAAAGCCTCACCTGCGGGTTCAAGGGCGT
>DAVZIV010000166.1:0-3872 GCA_052273125.1 Candidatus Merdousia sp.
TGGGAGCGATGCGGGCGTTATAGAGACCGCAAGGGGAATTCTGCCAGCGGCGCGGCGTGTCTGCCAGCGGCACAAGGGGAGGTCTTGAGGGCACTTTTTTGCCCGCCTTTTTGTCGGCATGATATTTTTCAACAGCGGCTTTGTGGGCTTCGAGCGCCTTTTTATGGTCGTAATTTTGCACCTCTTTCTGGAATCTTTCGTAATTTTGGGCAAGGAACTCGAGCTTTTTGATATCCGAAGCGGGAATCCACGCGCACATTTGGCTACCGCCGAGCGGGGTGTAAATCATTGCCACGGGAACGTCGAGGTCTTTCATCAAAAGCTCGCTGAAGTTGAAACCTACGGCGCTGTATTTGAGCACGTTTTCGGGCGTGGTTTCGCGCCAGCCTTTGGAGGGCGACTTGATGTTTTTCATCTCCTTGTCGCGCGAGAAACCGCTGACGGAAATTTCGCGCATGAGCGGGTAATTGGCGCGCGCCTTGACGTTTTCGGCGTCGGGATTAGGCGGATTCCAGCCCTTGATTGGGTATTCCATATTGCTCTGTCCGCCGAGAATCCAGACTTCGCCGACGAGCACGTTTTTAAACGACTTGTCGAGCTTGCCGTTTTCGGAAACGTTGAGTTCTCTGGGAGTTTTCGCCGCCTTCATGGGCTTGAGCGAAACGCTCCAGTTGCCGTTTTCGTCCGCCTTTGTGGAGACGGTCTGTTTGCCGAATGCTACGTCTACCTTCGCCGACGCATCGGAAGTGCCCCAGACTTTGACGGGCTTGCCGCGCTGGAGAACCATGTTATCGCCGAAAATATCCGGCATTTGGATTTTCGCCGAGGCTACGGCGCAGACCGCCGCCAACGATAACGTCAATAATAATTTTTTCATATTTTATTTCCTGTTTATTTAAACAATTTATAATCTTTTGCGCCAACTATTTGACCGCGATACTCAAACGGTAGCGAAGTGTAGTTTGTAATAATAACCTCGCCGTTGGAGAACGAAGTCTCGAAAACTCCGGAGGCAATTTCCCTGTGGTTTTCCATAAAGAAATACTGGAGATGTTTGAGCGGCTGGTATTCGTCGTACGCCTCCTTTACTGGTTTAAGCCCCAGTTTTTTGTAGTTTGCAAAGTAGAAGGTGGGTCTGCCGTTGAACTCCGCCATTTTCAGGCGGCGCGTAGTTTTATCCATCAGCAGGCTGTAGGGCTGCCAGCAACGCGAGGGGTCGTTTTCGTAGGTGTAGTCTATTGTGGAATAGAACGGGTTGCTCAAAATTATTCCGTGGTAGACAATCTGCCAAATGGGAACGTACCTGTCCACAAGCGGGTTGTCGCCGCCGACCCAGCGCGGGTATGCCGAGGCGTAGAGGGCGTAGTCGAGCGATTTTGCAACGTGATCGCACGGGCCCTCGCTGCCGAAACCGCCAATGTATTTTTTGCATTTCATACCGATGGCGTTCATATAGTCGGCTGTCTGCTGGCGGTTGTTGGGGTGGCGGGGGTCGAAGCACTGATACGGCGTAATGCAAGAAGTTACGTCTATGTGGTGCGTGCCTTTAAGCCCGAGATCCGCCATTTGGCGCAAGTCGTCGTCAATGTATCGGTCGTTGACGCACTGGAAGCAGGGGTTGTATGCCTGACCGCCCGACATCCAAGCGTATTCGCGCAGGTCGCCGTTGGGCATTTTTGCAATCGAGTATTCGTCGAAACGCTTTGCAACGCGGTAGAAGTCCGTATTACAGACGTGGCAAACAGTCTGGAAGCCGAGCGAATGGGCAATCTTGATGGCTTCGCGCATCTTCTTTTCGCCGCCGAACTTTTCCTCGACGGGAAAGAGGTCGGGGAAGCGCCCGTCGAAGCCGCCTGAATTCCAACCGACAAAGCACATTTCTATTTTGTCAACGCCGAGCGCCTTGAGTTCTCTGGCGATGTCGGCAAAGTCGTCGAAAGTGTAGAACGTAAGCATTTCGGCTTCGGATTCGTACGTCTGGTGGCGCGGCTGTCCGTTTGCCTTGATGCCGTGCTTTACGCGGAAGAACATTGTATCTACGGAGTAGGCAAGCGTGGGATATTCCTTGACCCTTTCGCTAAGCGGCTTGACTTCGCCGCGGTCGAGCTGGTACTTGCGGTAGATGCGCGCCATTGCCGGGTAGTCGGAATCTTTGCCGGAAAGCTCGTAGAAATCGACAACCAAGTCTTCGTACGGGGCAAAGCCGATACCCTGAACGAGAAAGCGCGGGAAGATGTTGTACTTGCCGTCTTTTACCTCGATGTGAGTGGCGAATTCGTACTTCAAGCCCTTGACCAACACCAACATCGACTTGTCGCCCTTCTTGACGCCGAAAAGCGGCATCACGTTGCGGCGCTCAACCAGCGAACCGTTTTCTCGGGTGAAGCCCCCCGCCCTGCCGTCGGCGAGAACCCAGTAGCCCGATTCGCCCTTCTTGGCGTCGAGCATGGACGATCGGATGTCGAGGTAGTCCACGTTAAGAAGCTGCGCCGCGGGAATTGTCAGGCGCATTGCCCCATCGGGCATTTTTTGCAGCGAATGCGTCTGTTTGATTTCGTTTTTGTCTGTGTTTTTTATGTGCAAATCGACATAATCGATGGCGCAGAGCGACGCCGAAAAAATGCAAGCCCCAACTATAGATAGATATTTTTTCATAAATAATTAATTTTTATATTAAAACAAAATGCATAACATTCCGAAAAACACGGGTAAAAACCGACTGCGACCAACCGGTTTTCACCCGCAGAAACGCCGCAAAACTCCTCGGGCGCGGTTTAGGCGCTTGTGAGTTTTGTGATGATTTGAATGATGGGAAGGAACAGCGCTATGACGATTGTACCGACGACCACCGCCAAGAAGACAATCATTATAGGCTCGATGACCGAAGTTATGGCGCCTACGGAATTGTCAACTTCTTCGTCGTAGTTGTCGGCAATGCGCATAAGCATTTCCGAAAGCTGTCCGGTTTCTTCGCCGACTTCAACCATACTTGTTACTATTGTCGGGAATATGTGCTGCTGGTCGAGCGGAGCGGCGAGAGGTTCGCCGTCGCGAACGCGGTCGTGTACGCGCAGGAGGGCGTCGGAAATGAGCGAATTGTTGATTGTTCCGCGAGTGATGTTGAGAGCCTCCAAAATCGGAACGCCCGAGGCCAGCAGCGTGCCGAAGGTTCTCGTAAAGCGCGCAACGGTTGATTTCATAACCATATCGCCTATTTTGGGAGCCTTAAGAGCGGCGGTGTCCCAGCAGCGGATACCCGCCTTGGTTTTCATAAAGAGTTTGAAAGCCACGATGGCGCCGACGACTATGCCGATTGTGGCAATGTAGTTTACGCGCATAAAGTCGGATATGTTTATAATCATTTGCGTCAAGGCGGGCATTGCCGCGCCGTTGAGCATTTCAGAAAAGATTTTCTGGAATTGGGGAATTACGAAAATCATCAAAATTGCCACGATGACCACGGCAACCGTCATAATGACGACGGGGTACACCATTGCGCTCTTGACCTTGTTTGTAGTTTTGAGAGCCTTTTCCTGAAACGTGGAAAGCCTGTCCAAAACAACGTCGAGAACGCCGCCGACTTCGCCCGCGTGCGCCATATTGATGTAGAGTTTGTCGAAAACTTTGGGGTGCTGCGCCAAGCCTTCGGAGAATTTATTGCCCGTTCGCACGCTGTCGGCTATGTCTTCTATCATCGCCTTGAAGAACGGGTTTTTCTCCTGACGCGCGATTACCTCGAGCGAGCGCAGCAACGGAAGCCCCGCCTTGAGCAACGTCGCAAGCTGGCGCGAGAAAATCGTCACGTTTTCGTTCTTTACACCCGTGCCGAAAAGCGCCTTTGGGCGCTTTTTAGATACCGCAGAAAAAGATTT
>DAVZIV010000167.1:0-3870 GCA_052273125.1 Candidatus Merdousia sp.
TTTTTGTAGGGGATAGGCATATTTTGCGAATGCAAAATGCCGTAAGGGGCGAAAAGCCCCTTAAATGGAAACCCGCCCAGCGGGGCGAGCCTCGCAACTTTTTTTCAATCCTATGTTGGTTCTAAGCTGAATGTTTTTTTTAGTCAATCTGGTTTGAAGTGTAGGATATTCTAATTTGAAAGCTTAGTGACAATCCCAGACAAAGCGGCGAAAATTTCGCGGGAGCGAAATCGCCGCGCCGCAAGAAAAAAATGTTGACAGAGGGGGGAGGGGGTGTAATGTTGGGTGTTTTAAATAATTTCAAAGAGGTAAAACAATGGGTCAACCAAAACGTAAACAGTCGAAACAGCGCACGCGTCTTCGTCGTGCAGCCAACAAGTATGAACTTCCCCAGGTGGCAAAGAACACCGACGGTACATTCTCGGTTCCCCACAGGGTAAATCCCGCAACGGGCACATACAGAGGTCGTCAGGTAATATCTGTCGAAGTATAGCAATTCTCTTTAGAGAGACTTTTTTATTGAAATGCGGAGTTATTTTTAGTAGGTAATTCCGCGTTTGCTTTTTTATGGTATGGGAAATACATCTCCGATAGTTGCCGTGGACGTCATGGGCTCAGACATGGGGCCCGAAGAGTTGTTGCACGGCGTCAAGGCTTTCTTGTCGGAAGACAAGGGGGATTACGAGATTGTGATTGTCGGCAATGAGGAAATCACCGTTCCCATAATGATGCGTCTTGGCATTCTCAAAGACAGACGCATTAAAAGCTACAACGCCAAAGAGGTTATCACGATGGAGGAAAAGCCCATTCAGGCGTTGAAGCAGAAGAAGGACGCGTCTATGATGCGCGCGATAGAAATCGTAAAAATCGGCACTGCCGACGCGGTTTTAAGTTGCGGCAACACGGGCGCGCTGATGGCCGGCGGAACGATAAAACTGCGCACGATGGCGGGCATTGAACGCCCCGCGCTCGGCACGGTTATCCCCGGCAAGAAGAAAAATTTCATAATGATAGATGTTGGGGCGTCGCCAGACCCCAAGCCCGAAAGTCTCGTAGACAACGCAATTTTGGGCGTCAACTACGCGCGCGTTGCCCTCGGTGTCGAAAATCCCGTGGTCGGTTTGCTGAGCAACGGAACGGAGGACGGCAAAGGCAATATGCTTGTGCAGACGGCACACCGCCTCTTCAGGGCTCAGGGCAATGCGATAAACTACGGCGGTCTGCTCGAGGGGTTCAACGTTTTCGACGGCGATTTCGACGTAATCGTATGCGACGGCTTTACGGGCAATGTCGTGCTGAAATCGCTCGAGGGGTCTATCAGAATGTTCAAGCAGATTTTGAAGGAGGAAATTTCAAAGTCGTGGCTGAGCAAATTGGGCATACTGCTGGCGCTCGGCGCATTCAAGGGAATGAGGCGCAGGCTGCCCGTCGACAAATTTTCGGGAGCGCCTCTGTTGGGGCTCAACGGTTTGGTGGTGAAGGCGCACGGCTCGAGCAACCGCAAGCAGATTGCCGGCGCGCTTGAAATTACCATAAAGTGTCTGCGCAACGAAATGCACCGCAAGATTAGCGAAGACATCGCAATGATAGAATCGGTGGTTCAGGCGAACAAACGCGCCGCCCTCGAAAAGCAGAAGGCAGGCTCTTAGCGCTGCTTGGTTTCGGGTTTGGTGCGCGGCTTTTTAACTTTTTAAATTTGCAAGGAAATGGATTTCGCAAAACCTAACTCAATTATTGTAAAGGGCACGGGTTATTACGTTCCCGAGAAGATTATCACCAACGACGACATCGCAAAGGTCGTCGATACTTCCGACGAGTGGATATTCGAGCGTTCGGGAATCCGCCGCCGCCACGTTTCCGAAAACGAATCGGCGTCGGATATGGCGGTTAAATCGGCGCGCGCCGCCCTTGAAGACGCGGGCATTTCGGCTTCGGAAATCGATTTGGTTGTAGTCACTACCGTAACCCCAGATATGCTTTTCCCATCGACGGCGTGTCTGCTTCAGGCAAAGCTGGGAATCCGCAACAACATTCCGTGTTTCGATTTGGAGGCGGCGTGCACGGGGTTTGTCTACGGCATGGAAGTCGCCACATCGATGATGCAGTCGGGCAAGTACAAGAACGCGCTTGTCGTCAGCAGCGAGCGTCTTTACCCGATTCTCAACCCCGCAGACCGCTCGACTTGCTTTCTTTTCGGCGACGGTTCGGGCGCAGCGGTGCTCAGCTGTAGCGACGAGCGCGGCGTGGGAATTATCGGCAACGTTCTCGGTGCAGACGGCGCTGCGACTGCGGTTCTCAAGATTCCCGCCGGCGGCTCGCTTATGCCGACCTCTCCCGAAACCGTCAGGGACGGCCTCCACTATTTGCAGATGGACGGCAGGGAGATTTTCAAAAACGCCGTCCGTATAATGCAGGAAAAGGCGCTCGACGTTCTCGACCTCTGCGGCGTCAAGCCCGAGGAGATTTCGCTTTTGATTCCCCATCAGGCGAACATAAGAATAATAGAGACCGTAGCCAAGCGCCTGCACATTCCGCGCGAAAAAGTCTATGTAAACATAGAGGAATACGGCAATACGTCTTCGGCGTCCATTCCCATCGCGCTTGCGCAGGCGGCGCGTTCGGGCGCAATTCGCGAGGGCGACTATGTTTTGCTTGTCGCATTCGGCGCGGGGCTCACTTGGGGGGCTACTCTCATCAAGTGGCACAAAATGTAGAAAAATATAATTTTTTAACAATTTTTAGGCCGTGGATTTTTTGAAAAAATTCGGGTTGTCGCCGTTCATAATGGCGTTGTTTTCGGCTATATTTTTGGCGTGGCTCGCCCCCGAAGTGGGAATGTCGCGCGAGCCTTTCAGCCTGGGCGACGCCGCCAACTGGGGCGTTAGCGTAATATTCTTTTTTTACGGAATGCGTCTGAGCAGGGAAAAACTGCTCAACGGTCTTAGGAACGTGAAGCTTCACGTGCTTGTGCATTTTTCCACGTTCGTCATCTTTCCGCTGATTGTCTTGGCGGCGATGGCGTGCTTCGGAGGGTTCGACAAAAATTCGCAGCTCTACTATGTCTGGATAGGCGTCTTCTTTCTGGCTACACTTCCCTCAACGGTGTCGTCTTCCGTCGTGATGGTTTCCATTGCCGGCGGCAACATTCCCGCGGCGATTTTCAACGCCAGCATTTCAAGCATCATCGGCGTTTTTCTTACCCCGCTTTGGATGGGGCTTTTTATGGACAATATTGCGGGCGCCAACGGCCTTGCCGACGTGATAACAAAGCTTGTCTTTCAGGTGCTCGTGCCCGTCGGAGTCGGGTTTGCGCTGAATCCGCGCTACGGCTGGTTTGCCGAAAGACACAAGAAAATTTTGCGCTTCTTCGACGAAACCACCATTGTGTTGATTGTCTACACTTCTTTTTGCGATTCGTTCTTCAAAAAAATGTTCGACGGCTTTCCGTTTTCAACGCTCTTTGTGCTTTCCGTTGCAATGATTCTGCTTTTTATCTTCGCGATGCTGCTTGTGCTTATGATTTGCAAAGCCCTTAAATTCGACAGGGAAGACACAATCACGGCGGTGTTTTGCGGCTCGAAAAAATCGCTTGTGCACGGTTCGGTTATGAGCAGGGTGTTGTTCGGGGCAAGCCCGATGACGGGCGTGATATTGTTGCCGACGATGTTGTACCATGCCTTTCAGCTGATAATAGTTTCCATCATTGCCAAACAAATAAAAAAGGCGTGAGGGCGCGTTATTGTTGGTGTTGCGTGGTTTTATTCTAAAGGAAAAGGCGTTTCATTTTGAAACGCCTTTCTTTATTATAAAAACCACGCCAACAATAACGCTCTCGGGCGCAATTCGGTTTGTTCGGGTGGTCTGTACTAA
>DAVZIV010000168.1:0-3858 GCA_052273125.1 Candidatus Merdousia sp.
AGAGAGGGGGTTGTAGGCTTCGCGCGCGTCGAGGGATTTGTCGCCGTCGTCCACCATCGGGAACGGGGCAATGGCGCGGATTCCCGCAGAGAGCGCCTTTTCGCAGTAGCGCAACAGAGAGTTGACGGTGTGTCGGCGTATGTTGGGCATCGACGGGATTTCGTGCGAACCGTCAAGCCCCTCTTCTATGAACACTGGCAAAATCAGGTCTGCGGCGCAGACGCGGTTTTCCGTGCAAAGGTCGAGTATTGCCGCGCTTCTGCGTAGGCGTCTGGGGCGCGACGGGAGATATAGCTTGAAATTTTCGTTCATTGTGCTTTTACTTATCCGATACTTTAAAGAAAATCGCAACAAAAAATGAAGCCAAGCATACACAATACCCTGACAAGACGCAAAGAAGAACTCGAACAGACGGGCGACGTATTCGGAATGTACTGCTGCGGCCCGACGGTTTACGGACCCGCCCACATAGGCAATTTCAGGACATTTTTGGCGCAGGACGTATTGCGCAGGACGCTCGAGTGTGCGGGCTACAACGTAAAGCACGTCCGCAACATTACCGACGTGGACGACAAAACCATTCGCGAGAGCCGCAAGCTTGGAATGTCGCTGAAAGACTTTACCGCCAAGTGGGAGGACAAATTCCATCAGGATTGCAAAAAGCTCAATATGCTTCCCCCCACCGTGGAGCCGCGCGCAACCGAACACATCAAGGAGCAGCTTGAAATGGTCGGCAAGCTTGTAGACAAGGGCTTTGCGTATCCCGTCAAAGACGGCAGCGTGTATTTCAAAATTTCGTCTTTTCCGGACTACGGCAAACTCACGGGGCTCGACCGCGAAAATATGGCAACGCAGTCCACAAACTCGGCGGGCGAGGTAAACAACGCCGACGAATACGACCGCGAAAGCGTTTCCGACTTCGCCCTCTGGAAGGGTAGAAAGCCCGAAGACGGCGAAAATTTTTGGAAGTCGCCGTGGGGCGAGGGACGGCCGGGCTGGCACATAGAGTGCTCGGCGATGTCGTCGAAATACCTCGGCGAGACGTTCGATTTGCATGGCGGCGGAATAGACCTCTGCTTTCCCCACCACGAAAACGAGATTGCCCAGAGCCAGTGTGCTTCGGGCAAAGCTCCGTATGTCCGCTACTGGTTCCACAGCGCGCACCTGATGGTCGAAGGGCAGAAAATGTCGAAGAGTTTGGGCAATTTGTTCACGCTCGACCAGCTTGTAGAGAAGGGCTACACGCCTGCGCAAATCCGCTATGCGCTGATTTCTGGGCACTATCGCCAGCAGCTCAATTTCACGTTCAAGGGGCTTGACGACGCCAAGAGCGCATTGGCGAAGATTAAAAAGGCGCTCGAGGCGGCTCTCGAAAAAGTCGGCGTTTCGGAAGAGACGTTCAAGACTTTCATCAAGCCCGCCGATGTTTTTGAAAACACCGTTTTCGCCGGCGCGTGGGAGGCGCTCAAAGACGACGTCAACGTGCCCAAAGCCATCGGCAAAATCTTTTCCGCGCTTCCCGAGGCAAAGACCGAGGCCGACTTGCGCGCATTCGGGGCAATGCTTTTTGCTCTGGGCATAGACCTTTTCGAGCCCGCGTCCGAGGCTCAATCGGAAGCCCCCGCTGACGTGGTAGAACTTGCTCGGGCTCGCTGGCAGGCGAAGAAAGCCCGCGACTGGGGTAAAGCCGACGAACTCCGCGCCCAAATCAGGGCAAAGGGCTGGGAAGTCTTCGACAAAAAAGACGGTTTCGATTTGAAAAAGGCGTAGAAAATGAAAGTACTCAGAGCCAAAAGTGCCGGTTTTTGCTTCGGTGTGGAACGCGCCATAGGCATAGCCACAACGTGTACCGAAAACGGAACGAGAACCGTCTTCACCGACGGCCCGCTAATCCACAATTCGCAAATGATGGAGCTGCTGGAAAAAAGCGGCGTCAAGGAAATTGGCGACTACGCCAGCAAAAAAGACATTGACGACGACGTTAAAAACGCGGGCAACGCAATGCTCGTCATCCGCGCCCACGGCGTCTCGCCCGAACGCCGCCGGTACTTGAAATCGCTCGGGCTGCCGTGCAAGGACGCAACGTGTCCCGATGTCGGTAAAATAGCCGGCACTATAAAATTCTACGCAATCAAGGGCTACAACATCGTAATTGTCGGCGACCCGAAACACCCCGAAGTTATCGGACTGCTCGGCTATGCGCAGCAAGAAAAGGGCTTTGTCATAAAAAACAAGGAGGATGTAGACAACCTCGCCGACATTCAGGGTCCCTGCTGCATAGTTTCGCAATCGACAATGTTTCCCGACGATTTTGAAAAACTCGCCGAATATTTCAAGGCGCGTTTTCCCGACACCAAAATTGTAGACACTATCTGCGGCGCGACAAAGGAACGCCAAAACGAAGTTGTAAGGCTTGCCAAAAACGGCGCTCAGGCCATTGTGGTTATCGGCGGCAAGCATTCCGCAAACACCGTGAAGCTTGCAATGCTTGTAGAGCGCACGGGGCTGCCGTGTTTCCACATCGAAACCCTTGCCGAGCTTGACTTGGCTGCGATTGGCAAGTTCGGCGTAGTCGGCGTAACTGCGGGCGCGTCTACTCCCGCATTCCTAATCGACGAAGTTTGCGGCAAGCTGGAGAGCCTCTAACTGCCGCCCGCCGCGCAAAAATGGAAAATCGCAGGAAATATCCGAAACTATCCGCGGCGTTTTCGCTGGTCGAAGTTCCGATTGTTTTGGCGATTATTGTGCTTGTTGCGTTTCTCGTCGCGGGGATTGTCGGCAGTTTTTACGGCTATTCAAAGGAGCGCGAAGCCGAAATTTTCGTGCGCGAAAAACTTTCCGCCCCGCTGACGGCGTTCAGGCTTTCCGTCGGCAGGTATCCCACGACACAGGAGGGGCTTGGCGCGCTTTTGAAAGCTCCCGATTCCATAAAAAAACTCTGGAACGGGCCGTACATAGACGACGTGCCGAACGACCCGTGGGGGAATCCGTACAGGTACGAATCTTCGCCCGAGGGCGGCGGTGGGCATTACAAGCTTTGGTCTCTCGGGGCAGATGGAATTCCCTCTTCCGACGACATCTTTTAAAAACGCGCGAGGCTCGAGGCAGAAAACAAGCGAAGCGCGTTTGAGATTTCGGCGCAAGCCGAAAGACCCCGAAGGGGCGAGACGGGGCGCAGCCCGCGAGTCAATTTGCGTTTGTGGGAGGTGGGATAGTACTTTAGTACAGACCGCCCGAACAAACCAAGTGATGCCCGAGAGCGTAATCATCGACGAAATTATAAAAAAGAAAAAGAGCGCAACTATCGGTTGTGCCCTTATGATTTTATAAATTTTCGTCATCGATGATTACGCGCCCCCGTGCGTTTTTGCTTGAAAAGTTGGGAAAATGGTCTTTAGTGTTTTTTATGAACGCGATTAAATACCTATTGACTTTTTTGCTGGCGGCGTCGGTGTCGTCGGCGTTGTATGCCCAGAAAAAAGACCCCGTAGAAATCTACAATTCGGGCAATAGCATTGTTAACACAAACAAATTCAAAGATCCCGTTTCGTCGGATTCCTCCATGGAATGGCGCAGGTCGGACATTGTGCTAAACGGCATTGAAAATCCCGACAAGACCGATACCTCGGGCCGCGGCGCAAACTGGATTAAGGACGTTGTTGTCGATTTGACCGTTGTATACGTCAAGCCCGGCGCCAACGGCGACAAGGCAAAATGGGACCCGAAGAACTGGATTGTTCTGAAGTCGAAAGCCGATTTGGTCGCAATAGAAAAGGGCAAAAAGACAATCGTCACGTTCTTTATGCCGCCGGAAATTAAGGACAGCTACAGGCTTGAAGACAGCCAGCGCCTGTTTTT
>DAVZIV010000169.1:0-3855 GCA_052273125.1 Candidatus Merdousia sp.
ATTTCGACACGGGCGACATAGTTGCGCGCAAAAAAGTAGACATCTCCCCCGACGACTACGTCGGCGACGTTCAGCCGAAAGTATCCGCAGCCGCCGTCGAAATATTCGCGCAGACGCTGCCAAAGCTCCTCGACGCCTCCGCCGAGAGAATCAAACAATCGCGTCTGCAGGGCGAATCTTCGTATTTCGGCAAACGCCGCCCCGAAGACAGCCGCATAGACTTTTCCAAAAGCGCCGCGCAAATACGCAACCTTGTCAGAGCCGTCAGCCGCCCGTTCAACGGCGCGTTTTTCGACAAGGACGGTAAGCGCTACATACTCTGGAGAGCCGACGTCGAACCAAGTGCCGACAATTCCATAGCAGGCGCGATACTTGAAAATGCGCCCGAAAGACTGAAAGTTGCGGCAAAAGGCGGCGTACTCGCTTCAAGAGACTTTCAGATAATCGACATTCCGCAAGACTAAGCGCCACGCAAAGTGCGCGCGCAGCGGTGCCCCCCCATACTTCCCGAACTTCGCCAATGCTCAACGAAAAAAACAGCAAATACTACGTCCCCAATCTCCTGAAAACAATCAAGATTTTGGAGCTTTTGGCGCAGACGCCAATGCCGCTGACTCAAAAGGAAATATCAAAAAGCACTGGCTTTACAACGTCCATCGTATTTAGAATATTAACAACGCTTGAAGATTGCGAATACTTAATAAAAGACGACAACCGCAAATACACAATATCAAAAAAATTCACCCCAATTAGCATAGCCGCCAACGGAGAGGAAAACCTCATTGCAAATTCAATGGACATTCTCGCCCAAATCCGCGACGACCTTATGGAAACCGCAATGCTCGGGGTGTTTGTCGACGGAATATTCGTTGTCGTGATGCAGGAACAGGGCAAATACTCGTTTAGTTTCCACTGCAAAATCGGAACGCGCTGCCCGCTGCATACGGGGGCTGGCTCAAAGGCTCTGATTGCATTTTTGCCCGAAAAGGAGCGCAAGGAAATTCTTTCAAAAATTAAATTTGAAAAATTTAACGTAAATACCATTTCAAACAAAGACATATTCGAGCGCGAACTTCAGACGGTGCGCAAAAACGGGTATGCCCTTGATATGGAAGAATATATTCACGGCATGCGTTGCATTGGCGCGCCGATTTTCGACGAGCGCAACTACCCCGTGGCGGCAGTGTGGATTACCGGACCTTCCGACAGAATGAAGGAAGCGTCTTTCGCGGAGTCGGGAAAATATTTGAAAGAACAGGCAGACAGAATATCGCGCCGCATTGGCGCAAGCCGAAAAGCCTGACAATCTAAGGCTCAAACGGCGGCTAAGTTGCACCCGCCCGACCGAAAGCAAAACTCCCGTTTCGCTGCTGAATGCGGCGGCTTAAAGATTCGTTCAAAACGGGGGCGCAAACGGCGAAAATTAACATAGCCGTAGTGTGCCTGTTTTCGGGGCTCGACAGGAAGCTTGCCTGCGAAACAGACGACGGGTTCCCGAATGCGTCGCAAGCCCCGCTCCCCGCAAAAAGCGCACCCCCTGCGCGTCGTCAAAGTTCCATCTGAATGTCAACCCTGTCAAAAGATGCAGACCTGCCCGAAATTTCCCCAAACCCGAGCTTTCTGTAGAGCGATATTGCGGGCACAAGCTTTGTGTTGCTTTCCAAATAGAGTTTTTTGGCGCTGAGGCTTTTTGCCATCTCCACCGCAGCCCGACAAAGCGCAATCCCCACCCCGCGCCCCTTGAAATCGGGCTTTACGGCGAGTTTTGAAAGCTCGTAATCATATTCGGGCGCGTCGATTTTCAACAGCGCGCACACGCCGACAACCTCGTCGCCGCAGAGCGCGCAAAAAATGAACCCGCCGCGCTCTATTATGTGCTTTCGCGGATCGGAAAAAACTTCAACATCTACGGATTCGAGCTTGAAATAGCGCCGAATCCATTGGCTGTTGAGCGCCACAAACGCCGCCTTGTATTCGTCCTTGTAGGCTACAATTTCAAACGAAGGTTCACTGTCCGAATTTTTAAACATTACAAGAATGGTAGTATATAAAACAAAGCAATGTCGAGCAAAATTTGCGCGTCGTAAAATTTCCGAATTGACAGCCGTTTAACTTGCGGGCAGACTTTCCGATGGACAACCCGATAAAACCGTTTAAAACTACCGAACAACAAATGCCGCAACATATGAAAGCCATTGTCTTTTTGTGTGCCGCCGCGCTTTTGGCGGGCTGCACGTCGGTTTCAACAACACCCAAAACCTCAGCGCCGCAAGTTTCGGGGCTTGAAAACTCTCCATATCGGCAAATTATGCTGACAAACTACGGTTACTACCTCTTCAACTGGATTCCCCTTTTTAGCGGCGGCAAGGGCGAAGATTCCTTTGCATTGTTCTCGGATACCGTGAATTTGGAGGCGGCAATGAAAACACTCGACGAAAAATGCCGCGCTTTGGACGCCGACGAAGTAGCCGACTTGCAAACTTCCGAAAAAGCGACGTGCTTTCTCTCTTGGGTGCCGTATATAGGAACTTCCCTCGGACTGTATTGGTACAAGGAAATTCAAGTTTCGGCGGTAGTTTCGCTAAAAAACCCAAACGCTCAAAATGCCAGATAGTATGAAAAAAATTTTCTGCATGCTCTCCGCCGCCCTGCTCTGCGGCTGCGCAACAACGCAAAGCGCAAAAGTCTACACCACAAGCCCCGATCGCCCCGCGAAAACGGCCGTCAGCGCGGAAAATTACGGCTACTACCTGTTTTCGGCCATACCGCTCTTTACGGGCAACCCCGACCGCCCGAACGACGTTTCAATGAAATTCTTTTCGGACACCGTTAATATTGAAAACAATCAAAAAATGATTTTCAAAGAGGCTGAAAAACTCGGCGCGGGCACGCTTTCAAACATAAACAATTCCACGGACTGGACCGGCAGTTTTTCGCTCTGGATAGTCTGGAAACAGGTATTGTATTCAAACGCAACCCATTGCGCCGCCGCGCCCCGCAGGGCGGGTCTCCACTAA
Organism: Candidatus Merdousia sp.; assembly: GCA_052273125.1. Taxonomy (GTDB): domain Bacteria; phylum Verrucomicrobiota; class Verrucomicrobiia; order Opitutales; family Intestinicryptomonadaceae; genus Merdousia. The sequence continues at coordinate 3,018 of DAVZIV010000169.1, forward strand.
AGGGGCGAAACGCCCCTTACGGCATTTTACTAACGTAAAATATGTTTATACCCATAAAACGTCGTGATATTCACTGATAAAGCGGCGAATATTTCGCGGAAGCGAAATCGCCGCGCCACAAGAATAAAAAACTGTCAAAGCGGGGGAGATTTTTCGGGAGAAAAATCTCCCGCGCCACAAGAAAAAAAATTCGGGCGAGCGAGACTCGAACTCGCGACCCCATGCTCCCAAAGCACGTGCGCTACCAACTGCGCTATCACCCGAATACAGCCGACTACGACATCATAAAAAGAAACAAAGCGCAAGCTTATAATGTAAAATAGGAAACTAAGAAAACAAAAAAAGCCGCCGACAACCATCGGCGACTCTCGCATTTTTGCAAACCAAACTGCGCGGAAAATTACTTCTGTTTTTTGAAAAGACGGTAGTCCTTGTGGTATACGGGCTGCCCCTTGTACTCGTAGGTGCAATCGGAATAGTTGGTTACAACTTCGTCGCCATTGCCGTAAACGGTGAGAAATACACCGTCGGCAAGCTGCTTGTGGTCGTCCATAAATTCCATCTGCAAGTAGGAAACCTTTTGGTATTCATCGTAAAGGGGCTTGAGCTTGGTGTCTATTAACTCCTTCGACAGCCAATCGCCGTAGAAAACGGGGCGCCCACCGAATTCGGCATGGTGCAAACGGTTGATGTTTTTGCGCGTGCCCGTATCCGAGTAGAATTGCTCCGAGGGGACAATTCCGTGATAGACAAGTTGCCAAACGGGGACAAAACGGTCGAAACACTTGGGCTTGTGCTCGCTGTGGTTGATGTAGAACGCCCAGTCGAGGTATTTTAT
>DAVZIV010000170.1:0-3850 GCA_052273125.1 Candidatus Merdousia sp.
CTTCCGCAACGCTTCGCGCAAAAATATCGCGCGCCGCCGCCGAGGTTTTGCGCCGCAACCTTCCCAAGCTCGGGCGAGGCGAACTTGAATTTGTGCCGCAGGATTCGTCTTTGGCTACGTACGCGCGCAAGCTTTCAAAAGATGATATGTTTTTGGATTTCTCGAAAAGCGCAGCGGAAATCCGCAACAGGGTGCGCGCATTCGGAGCGGGAATATTTGCTTTCAACGGCGAATGCGTGAAGATTTTCGATGTCGAAACGGCCGATGCCGATGCGCGGCATTCCGATTTCGGACGCGTCATTTGCGCGGATTCGCGCGGGTTGAAAATCGCCTGCGCGAGCGGTTCGATAATTGCAAAACGCCTTCAGCGCCCGTGCGCAAAGGCGCTGTGCGCGCGCGACTTTTTTGCGGGCTTTGAAATTCCCGCGGGCACAATTCTCGCAAGCGCCGACAATAAATCGTTGCTGCGCAAATAAAATTTTGCGTTTTTTAATTTTTTTGTATTGCAAAAAAAATAACAACGTTGATAACTTGTGGAAGTTAAACCTCGGGCGGGGTTTCCTCTCACATTTTCAATATGCTTTTTTGCAAAAAATACAACGCTTTGAGCATCGGCGGTTTTTCGGCAATCGCCGCGCCGTTGTCTCCCTCCGCCGCGCTCGATTATGATTTGGCGGACGGGTGTTTTGTCCCGTCTAAATTCGGGTGTGCTTTTCGGTCTTTTTCTTCAATGTGTAGAAAAATCTTTTACGCGGATATTCGTTTTCGCGGCAAAGACTCTGTTAACCAACGAAAAAAAGAACAAATATGGCAACAAAAAAAGTAGTAAAGAAAGCGGCTGCAAAAAAAGCAGCTTCCAAGAAAACCGCAGCTAAAGCCGTAAAGAGCGCCTGCGCAAAAAAAGCCTGCAAGCCCTGCGCAAAAAAAGCGTGCGCAAAGCCCTGCGCCAAGAAGGCTGCGCCCGCCAAGAAGGCATGCGCAAGGCCCTGTGCCAAAAAGGCGTGTGCAAAACCCTGCGCAAAGAAAGCTGCGGCTAAAAAAGCTCCCGCCAAAGCAGCGGTGAAAAAGGCTGCCGTAAAGGCCGCTCCCGCCAAGAGGGCGTGCGCAAAGCCCTGCGCAAAAAAAGCGGCTGCCAAAAAAGCTCCCGCAAATAAAGCGGCCGACAAGAAGGTTGTTGCCAAGAAAGCTCCCAAAGCAGCGGCGAAAAAGGCTGCTGTAAAAGCCGCCAAGAAAAAGTAGTTTTGGGGCGTGAAAAAAAAAGAAGACCCGCGCGAGGAGCACGGGTCTTTTTTTTGTGCGCGCAATTTCGCGTTTTGCGGAATTTGCGCGCGGGTTTAAGGGTTATTTGTCGAGCTTGATTTCGTCCCAAACTTCTATGAAGAGCTTGTTTTTGTCTCCCATATCCTGAATGAGCTGACCCGTAGTGTAGAGCTCCTTGGGGAACATCTGGTCTACATTGAGATCTTTTGCGTATTGTCTGGCTTCGGGCACGGGCGAAAAATAGCAGGTGAATGCCATATTGCGCGCGGCGTTTTTGGGGTCGGATACAAAGTTGATGAATTTGTACGCCAAATCCTTGTGCTGGGCGGTTACGGGAATTACGAGGTCGTCGCAGCTGATTGAGACGCCTTCGCGGGGAATCATAAGGTCGAGGTGTTTTGCCTCGGAGATTGCCTGCAAGATGTCGCCGCTGTAGCCCTGAACTACGAGGAATTCGCCCGAGGTTATGCCTATCTTGTAGACTTCGTTGTCGAATTTCGCCAAGTTTTTCTTCCACTTGAGAACCTGTTCCTTTGCCTTTTTAAGGGCGTCGGCGTCGGTGCAGTTGATTTTATTGCCCGTGAAGAAAAGCCCCGCGCCGATTGTTTCGCGCATGTCGTCGAGAAGCGTCATTCTGCCCTTGAGGTCTTCGCGCGAGAACACGTTCCAAGAGTTGTCCAACTTGCCGAGCTTTTCCTTGTTGTAGGCAATGCAGGTGTAGCCGAGCATATAGGGAATGCTGTACTTCATCGTTTTGTCGAACGCCAGATTCTTCAGGTAGAGCTTGTCTATTTTCTGCGAATTGGGAATTTTCGAGAGGTCGAGCTCTTCAATGAGTTTCTGCTCGAACATCAGCTTTGCCATGTAGCTTGTGGGGACGATTACATCGTATCCTTTGGCGCCCGCCTTGAGCTTCGAGTACATAAACTCGTTGGAGTCGAAAGTGTCGATGATAACTTTGCAGTTGTTCTCCTTCTCGAAGTCGGCAACCAATCCGTCGTCGATGTAGTCCGACCACGAATATACGTTCAAAACGGGCTGCGAAGGGCCGCACCCCGAAATTAGTGCCGCGAGCGCCGCAAATGCGCCCGCCATTGTTTTGTGTAGTATATTTTTCATTTTTTTCTTCGGTGAAAAAGGGTTGTTGAAAAAATTCTAGCGTTGCGCAACGCGGCGCGCCTACGCCGTTTTCTTGCGCATCATTACGTTGCCGATAATTGCCACTGTAAACGTAACCGCCATAAACACGACGGACAGCGCGTTGATTATTGCCGGCGGGCCGTGCTTCATCATGCTGTAGACCTTGACGGGCAACGTGGTGCTCCCCGGGCCGCCGACGAAAAACGTAACGACGAAGTCGTCCATCGAGAGCGTAAACGCCATCATTGCGCCGGCTATAATTCCAGGCAAAAGCAGCGGCAGAATTACCTTCAGGAAAATTCTAAGCGAGCCCGCGCCCAAGTCCTGAGCCGCCTGAATGAGCGCGAAGTCGAAATCCTGCAGTCTTGCAAGCACCGTGAAGGCTACATAGCTTACGCAGAAGGTGATGTGCGCCATAATCACGGTTGCAAGCCCCAAGTCGACTTTCAAGCTCACGAACATAAGCAGCAGGCTTATGCCCATTAGAACGTCGGGGATTACAAGCGGCGCGTAGATGAGCCCGTAGTGGAGTTTTTGCGTGTTGCTGTTTTTGTAGGCGTTGAGAACCCACGCGGCGAGCGTGCCGATTATCGTTGAAAAAAGCGTGGCCATAAACGCGACAAAGACTGTGTTCATTGTGGCGTTTATAACGGAGTGGTCTTTGAAGAGAGTCTCGTACCAGCGCAGGGAAAAGCCCGTCCATTTGCCGCCGTATCTCGACGAATTGAACGACATCGAAACCAGCATCACTATCGGCAGGTACATGAATATTATTACGAAAATCGTAACAAAGAGCGACGTAAATCTCGAATTTACCTTTTTCATTTTGCAATCCCCCCCGCGGCGTTCTTGACTGTCGGCGCGTTTGCGGGCGCGCTTTTAGCCGAGCGCCGCTGTCTGATTAGCGCAATTATGATGGGTATTGTTATGATGATTGAAAGCATTGCCGCAAGAGCTGCGGCTTCGGGCAGATTTCTGTATGCCGAGGCTCTGATAGCAATCTTGTTGCCGAGCATTTCGCCGTTGACGCCGCCTACGAGGTCGGGAATTGCGTACGAACCCATCGACGGAATCAGCACGACCAGCACCGCCGTGAGAATGCCGCGCTTTATTCCGGGAATGAATATTGAATAGAACGCCTTGAAGCGCGACGCGCCCAAGTCCTGCGCGGCTTCGAGCAGGGAATAGTTGAACTTTTCCGCCGCCGCGTATATCGGAAGGATCGCAAAGGGCAGGCAGGTGTACACCGTCACTATTATCACCGCGCCTATGTTGTTGAGCAAAAACATATCCGATGGTATCAGCCCGAGCGCGAGCAGCGTTCTGCGCAGTATTCCCTCCGGATTAAGCAGAATGCGCCACGCGAAAATCCTTATCAGGAAGTTCGTCCACAGCAGCATTATGAAAATCAGCAGATACCAGTAGCGGTATTTTGGGTTTTGTCTGGAAA
>DAVZIV010000171.1:0-3823 GCA_052273125.1 Candidatus Merdousia sp.
GCGAACGGGCTTGTTCTGTTGCGGTCGGTTGCGTCGCAGGAGAGCGGGGGTAGGGTGTCTATGCCAATCTTGATTGTTCTGCCGCACTTGGAGGATTTCGCGCCGCCGCCCTCGATTTGGTCGATGATGTCGGCGAGCTGCTCTCCCAAGAAGATGGAGATGATTGCCGGCGGGGCTTCGTTTGCGCCCAAACGGTGGTCGTTGCCTGCGCCCGATGTCGCCGAGCGCAAGAGGTCGCTGTGCTTGTCTACGGCTTCGATTACCGCGCAGAGAGCCGTCATAAAGAGGGCGTTTTCGTGCGGGTTCGTGCCGGGGTTGAGCAGGTTGCGGTCGCCTACGGAAATTGACCAGTTGTTGTGTTTGCCCGAACCGTTTATGCCCGCGAAAGGCTTTTCGTGCAGCAGGCAGGCAAGGCCGTGTTTTTCGGCGGTGTTGCGCAGAATTTCCATCAACATTATGTTGTGGTCGGTAGCCAAATTCAAATCCTCAAAGACGGGCGCAATTTCAAACTGCGCGGGCGCAACTTCGTTGTGGCGCGTCTTGGCGGGAATGCCGACTTTCCACAATTCCAAATCGACGTCGTGCATAAAGTTGAGAATGCGCGGTCTGATTTGTCCGAAGTAGTGGTCTTCAAGCTGCTGGTGTTTCTGCGGCAGGGAACCGAAGAGCGTGCGTCCAGCTTCCATGAGGTCGGGGCGCAGGAGGAAGAGGCTCTTGTCTATGAGAAAGTATTCCTGTTCCGCGCCGAGTGTCACGGATACTTTCGACTGGTCGCTCAATCCGAAACACTTCACAAGGCGTCTTGCCTGTTTGCCCAGAACCTGTATGGAGCGCAAAAGCGGCGTCTTTTTGTCGAGAACTTCGCCCGTGTAGGAGAGGAAGACCGTCGGAATGCACAGCGTTGCAACGCCGCCGATTCTCTTGATGTATGCGGGGCTTGTCGGATCCCAAGCGGTGTAGCCGCGGGCTTCAAACGTGGAGCGCAGACCGCCCGAGGGGAAGCTCGATGCGTCGGGTTCACCCATGATGAGGTTTTTGCCCGAGAAGCGCGTGATTGCCTTGCTGTCGCCGACAGGGTCGAGGAAAGAGTCGTGTTTTTCGGCGCTCGTGCCCGTGAGGGGGAAGAACCAGTGCGTGTAGTGCGTTGCGCCTTTCTGCATTGCCCAAATTTTCATCGCGTGGGCTACGTCGTCTGCCACTGCGGGGTCAAGCTGCACGCCTTTTTCGATGGTCTCCAACAACTTTTTGTATATGGGCTTGGAGAGGTAGTCCTCCATGGTCTTTACGCTGAAAGAATCCGTCCCGTATTCGTTGTCTACATCATAAGGTTTCGAGAGGTCTTCAAAGCTTCTCGAATTCTCATTGATTTTTGCCAATGCTATTTTTCTTGCATTCATGTTTTGCCTTTTTCTGTTGAAATAATCAATAGTGAGCTGGCTTTTTGTCAGCAGAAAGCGTGCCAACTATTCTTGCAGTCCGCCGAACTTGTATTTCAAGGCGTTATACGCCCTCTATTATATATACTATATAAGTAGTATGTCATTTTGCGCGGAATGCAATACATATTTGTATTTTTGGTTTTTCCCGAGAAAAACACACCCGCGACAATTTTGTAGCGACAATTTTGTAGTAGATGTTTATTGTGCTACAAAATTGTAGTTTTGAAGATGCGACAATTTTGGCGCATTTTTGTGGGTTCTGTATTTGCAATGCTTAACTAAATTATAACAAGCTAATTGCAACAAGTGCGACAAAATTGGCACGGAATCTGCTTTTAAAAAGGCAAATCAAACAATATCGTTATGCAGAATACGAGAAAGACATATTATCCGCAGCCCCAAGGGCTGTATGAATCGAACAACGAGCACGACGCTTGCGGTGTGGGTATGATTGCCGACATCAACGGGCGCGTCAGACACAACATTGTCGAAGGCGGGATAAAGATACTCGAAAGGCTCATGCACCGCGGCGCAGTCGGCGGCGACAGTAAAACGGGCGACGGCGCGGGCATTTTGGTTCAGATTCCCGACGAATTTTTCAGAAGCGGGGTTTCGGGGCTTCCCGAGCTCGGCAAGTATGCAGTTTCAATGAATTTCCTCCCGCGCGAGGCTGGGTTGGCGGCGAAGTGCTCGGCGATATTCGACGAATGCGCGCTTTCGGAAGGTTTTGAAATTATAGCCCGCCGCGAAGTTCCCACCGATTCCTCCGTTCTGGGCGAAATTGCGCTGAAGTCTATGCCCGCAATCGAGCAGGTATTTTTGAAGCCCTTCGGCGAGTATTCCGACACCGCGGATTTGGAGCGCAAGCTCTACGTTCTGCGCCGCGTGATTGAAAACGCGGTTGAAAGCAAGACCGACGCCGGTGACACTTTCTACATTTGCTCGCTCTCGTGCCGCACAATAGTATACAAAGGACTTTTGAATGCGCCGCAAATGCGCGGATTCTTCCCCGACTTGGCGGACGAGTCTTTCAAGAGCGCTTTGGCAATAATCCACCAGCGCTATTCGACGAACACGTTTCCGACATGGCAGCTTGCTCAGCCGTTCCGCTACTTGGCGCACAACGGCGAAATCAACACTCTGCGCGGCAATCTCAACCAGATGCGCTCGCGCCAGAAGAGCTTTGATTCGCCCCTTTTCAACGGCGAATTTTCAAAGATTCTGCCTGCCGTCCGCGAAAACCAGAGCGACTCCGCCTGCTTGGACAACGCCGTGGAACTCTATTACTCGGCGGGCAGAAGCCTTCCGCACACAATGCTTATGCTCGTTCCGCAAGCATGGGGCAACAGCTTCGATGTCAGCAAGGACATTCACGGCTTCTTTGAGTACAACTCCTGCGTATCCGAGCCGTGGGACGGCCCCGCAGCCTTGGCCTTCACCGACGGTGTAAACGCCGGCGCTTTGCTCGACAGAAACGGTTTGCGCCCCGCGCGCTATTCCATGGGCGCAGACGGCACGTTCGTGCTCGCCTCGGAAGCGGGCGTATACGACTACGACGACGTTGAAATTACCGAATGCGGGCGTCTGGGCGCGGGTCAGATGATATATCTTGATATGATTAAGCACCGCGTGGTAAAGGACACCGAAATCAAGACGCTCATTGCCCGCGAAAAGCCGTACCGCCGCTGGGTCGACGAAAATATGATAAAGCTCAGCGGCATTTTCGAGTCTGTCCCCGAGCCAACCGTAGGCAAGAATTTGATTCAGCGCCAAAAGCTCTTCGGTTACACCGCCGAGGATTTGGACGTAGTTTTGCGTCCGATGGCCGAAAACGGCGCCGAACCCGTCGGTTCTATGGGCAACGACGCAGCGCTCGCCGTGCTCTCCGAAAAGCCGCAGCTTCTATACGACTATTTCAAGCAGCTTTTCGCCCAGGTTACAAATCCGCCAATCGACCCAATCAGGGAACGCTTGGTAATGAGTACCATGACATACATAGGCTCGCAGGGCAACACTCTCATAGACGCGCCCGAGCATTGCAGAATGCTCAAGCTGCCGCACCCGATTTTGGCAAACCGCGATGTCGCGTGTCTGTGCGCGTCGAAAATCGAATCTTTGCAGGCGGAACGCATAGTTGCGCAGTTCTCGGCGGTGGAGGGGTCGCGCGGCCTCGAAAGGGCGCTTGACGACCTCTGCCAAAAGGCGGAAGACGCCGTAAACGGCGGCAAGTGCGTAATAATTTTAAGCGACAAGAACCTCGACTACGGACGCGTGCCGATTCCCATGCTCTTGGCTGTGGCTGCGGTGAACCGCAGGCTCATTGAAAAGAACTTGAGAACCCGCGCGGGCATCGTAAGCCGAAACCGGCGAGGCGCGCGAAGTCG
>DAVZIV010000172.1:0-3811 GCA_052273125.1 Candidatus Merdousia sp.
GCGTTTCGACCCCGCGCAATTCGCGGCATTTGAGCTATTCCTGCTCAAGCGCGAAGGCGCAAGCCGACTACACGCCCGAGCAGCTCGCGCGCGCCAAGGCGTTTTTCGACGGGCTCGATTCCGACGGCGTGCGCCGTTTCGAGCGTTCCATCATAGACGTTTTCCCCGGATGCAGCATGGGGCTGACTATCGACGACGTACGCAAAATGCTTGCCAAGTATTCCGACATAAACTCCGACGCCCTGCGCGAAAATCTCGCGCTTTTCCTGCGCGAAGTCGCCCCCGTAGCCGAAGAGTGCGGCGCTCATTTGGCAATCCACCCAGACGACCCGCCCTTTGGCGTTCTCGGGCTTCCGCGCATAGCTTCGAAGCTTTCGGACTTTCAAAAGATTGTCGCCGCCTACGACAGCCCCGCGAATTCGGTCTGCCTTTGCACGGGCTCTCTGAGCGCGGGCGCGCACAACAACATTCCCGAAATGATTGACGCCCTTGCCGAGAGAATTTTTACCGTCCATTTGCGTAGCACCCAGCGCAATCCCGACGGCAGTTTTTACGAGGCGGGTCATTTGGAGGGCTCTGTGCCCATGCCCGAAGTCGTTTCAAAGCTTCTGAAAATCCAGCGCGCGCGTCTGGAAAACGGCGGGCAGAGAATTGTATTCCGCCCAGACCACGGGCGCGATATGGCGGACGACCTCTCCAAGCCGCCGACGCGCAACCCCGGCTATTCCTACATCGGCAGAATGAAAGGGCTGTCCGAAATCCGCGGACTTCAGACAGGCATTCTTTGCAATTCTTAAAATAACGGGAATCGGCATTGCCGAATATCCCCGTTGCTTTTTTATTGAAGTTTATGTCTCTCCCAGCGGCGGGGCGACAAAGGCTCTCCCTTTGTTTATTGTTGAGGCTTGTGTTCGTAAAAATAAAAAGCGTCCGGCGTAATTTATTCCCAAAAGCGGGAGCAAACACCATTCGCTTTGCTGAAATTCGACGTTGTAGCGGTCAAGCTCCCGCCGCAAGTTCACACGGACATCTCTCAGCCATGTGTTCGAATTATGGCAATAATAACTGTGCCCGCTAATCATGCGCGGAAGGTGCTTCAAATCGCCGATGTAGTCGGGCGAAGACTTGTCGAAAAACGCCCGAATTTGCCTGTCGGGAGCATCGCCGTCCGAATGCAGGTTCAGATGCCTGTCGGGCGATGTGACATCGTAGACATCATACAAATCGCGCAAATCATGAGCCTCGCTGATATAAATTTTGACACTGTCAAGCCGGCGGCTCGAAAGCGAGGCGTCCAAAGCCCTCACCAATTTTGCAATTTCCGAATTCCGCCAAATGGAGCCCTCCTGAGCTTTATTTCCTTTCCAGCCTCCGTTGGGTTCGTTTACCGGACTTATGTAGCGAATATTGTAGCCCTGATTTTTAAAGTGTTCGGCAACGTCCGCAAGATAATCGGCAAAAAGTCCGTACGCGTCTTCGCGCAAATTCGCCCTGTCTTCCGAGCCGTAGCCCTTGCCGTTTTTCGTGAGGTTGACGGGCGGAGTATTTGAAAAGAACAAAATCCCCTCGCAACCGTACTCGCGCGCCTTAGACATAAAGTACTGCTGTCCGGCGCATTTATTCCAGTCGTATGAAGCAAAATCCTCCGACAGATACGACTCCGCACGCCGTCTGATGTACGTTATGTCGCAATCTTTCTGTTCCAACGTTCCGCCGCCCAAATTGACGCGCCAGAGCGAAATACCAATGCCCTCGGGGTTGCCGTCTTTGTCAAACGTCTTGCCGAACAACCATCTTGCGATTTGCCCTTTTTCGGCCTCGCCAAAATGCTTTCCAACAAAATTGCCGCTCCACGCATCGGCGGCCGCGAAGTTGTCTATACGCTGGAATTTTTTGCGTATCCAAATTCAAAATCAACCGCTGCCCGACACTTTGTGCCACAGACAAATTTATGGACGCCAACAGAGCCCCGACAATGAAAACCATCAAATTCAAACTTTTCATACCTCCATGGCATAGTAAAAAAGAACGTTATCAAGAAAAAAGCCCGAATTGCAACTTTTGCGACTTCCAAAGCCTGCGGCTCAGGAATAACGAGGGTGTGAAAAATTTGCGAGGCTCGGGCTGGAAAACAAGCGAAGCGCGTTTGAGCGTTGAAAAGCAACGACCCCGAAGGGGCGAGCCGGTTTTCGAATGCAAACGCGAGTCGATTTGTTTTTTGCAAATCGTAGCGCACACAAGTCCGTGGTCCGAAATGGAACCAAAAACGACCGAGAGTATAATTATTTCTTATTTTTACAAAATATAAAAAATCAAGCTTGAAACATAATGAAAATTCCATGCAAAGTGGCGGGAATTTTTTGCGGGGGTAAAAAAAATCGCCGCGCCATAAGAAAAAATCTTGCAAATTGCTGGGGGGTGGTAAGTTCGGAACATCCGTTTAAAAATAAGGAAAAATATGAAGAAGATAACAATAATAATGTCGGTTCTCGCCGTGATTACAACTGCGTTTGCGTCTTACGGCGCGACCCTCGGGCAGAAACAACTGCTCAAAATAAATGCGGCTACATATGAATCGGCCGGTAAAATCGGCAAAAAGGGAACCATCTATATCGGTGGTTCGGTAAACAAAATAGAACAGGACTATGTCGACGGCAACATTGGCGGCGGCGGACAGCTTGAGTTGGCTCTCAACGTCTTCCAGTCGAAAGACAAAGTATTCGGCCTCGACGTTGCACTGCCTGTCAATTACTCCTACTTTAGCGCAAGCGAAGGCGCTTCGGGATACGATATTGCCAGCATCAAATACAACAGGGTCGATATTCCCGTTCAAATCCGCCCCTATTTCAGGCATGCGTTCTCGAAGAATTTTATGATTACGCCCTTTGTTTTTGCCTCGGCGGGCGTAGGCATTCACTCTTCGCAACTGCAAAGCGTTTGGGGCGATGTCAGCGAAAACGGCGCGTGCCTCTCCTACAATTTCGGCGGCGGCGTTGAATTCCAGCTCTACAAAGACGTTGCAATTACGCCCAAGTTCACGTACTTCGGAACGAGCGGATTGGAGGACAATTTCCCAGCCTACGGCATTTCAAACACGACTCTCGCTGGCATAAACAAGAATTACGAATTCGCCATAGAGGGCGCCGTAAAGCTGGTGCGCGGCTGGACGTTCGTAGCCGAATACGCCTACCAGTTCAACGGCGAAGGTTACGGCACAGACGACATCAACGCGCACATTGTGCGCGCGGGCATACGTTTCGGCTTCTAAGCTATTTTATCGGCGCGCGGCGGCGTTTATTTCCCGCCGCAGCCCACGATGGCGGGGTTCGCCAATTTTTCTCCGAATACGTCGAACGAAACGGCGGGCGGAAGCGCGGCGGCCCCGCTTTCTGCAATGTCGGACGGCACGAAATAGACGAATACTTTTTTGTCGAAAACCCTCTGCGAGATTTCGCCCAAATTTTTGTTTTTAACCCACGCATGTGCGGGGTAGATTTTAATTTCGTCATTCGCCGACACTCCGCGCTTTAAAAGCGCATCGCGCAGTTTTTGGGCGGAAGTTAGGCTTTGCGCTTCGTCGCCGCCGAAATCGGCGAGCTTTAGCGCTGCGTGGAAATTTCCGTCGGCGATTGCCTTCGCGCACGCAAGCGCCGCCGATACTTCGGCGGGTGTTGTTTCGGTTTTGTAGTAGCGGACGAATTGCCTGTCCAAAAAGAAGCCCGCAACCGCAAGCACAATTACAACAAAGAGCGCCTTTGCGCAGATTTTCAAAAATTTCTACCCTATTTCTCCGATAAAACCATATGCTTTA
>DAVZIV010000173.1:0-3799 GCA_052273125.1 Candidatus Merdousia sp.
CGCGATGTGTTTGTGGCTGTGCTGCGCTCTCTTTGCGGGCGCGGCGTCGTCAAAGGCGGTGTTTGTCGTTGCCGCCGACACTCCCGAATCTCTCGACTTGGCGCGCTACTACTGTGCGGAGCGCGGCGTGCCGCAGGCGAACATAATAATACTAAAGCTGCCCAAAAACTGCGGCTTCGTTTCGCGTAAAACGTACCTTGAAAAAATCGAAAAACCCGTCTTCGACGCCCTCGCAAGCCGCGGCGGGATCTCGGCTACATTTTTGGGCGCGGACGATGCCCTCGGTCGCCCCGCGGCGCTGTTTTCGCGCGTCAATCTCGATTTTCTCGTAATCTGCAAGGGCGTTCCGTGGGGAATTTTGAGCCCGCGCAAGGAGAAAAAAAATTCGCCCGACACCGAAACTGCAAGTGTGGACGGCGAAATAGCCGCAAGATTTCTGCCGCGCAAGTCGTTCAACGGGTTTGTGAAAAATCCGTCTTTCGGAATTTCGGGGGAGGCGTGGCGCGTCTGCGGAATAGTGCGCACGGCGCGCCTCGACGGCGCTTCGTTTGCCGACGCCAAGAATCTTGTATCAAGCGCAAAGGCGGCTGAAAAACGCGGGTTGCGCGGGCGCGTCTACATAGACAAGTCCCGTTATGCGCCGCTGGGCGACAAGTGGCTTGACGAAGCCGCAAAAATTCTCTCCGCGCAGGGCTTCGACGTGTCGGTGGAATCCGCGCGCAGGCTCATGGGCTACGGCGACAGAGCCGACGCCGTTGCGGTATATTTCGGCTGGTACGCGGCTTCGGCATACGGCTGGTTTGCCTCGCCTGAATTTCGCTGCGCCGACGGAATGATTGGCTGGCACATATACTCTTTCAGCGCGCACAATTTCGCCGACGCGCGCAAGTGGACGCCCGCCATTGTTTCCAAAAACGCCGCCGCGACGGACGGCAACGTGTTCGAGCCGTTTCTGCCATTCTCGCGCAACATCGACGTTTTTGCGCGTATGGTTTTCGCCGAAAAAATGACGCCCGCAGAGGCGGCATACGCGGCGTTGCCCGTTCTCGGCTGGCAGAACGTCTACGTCGGCGACCCGCTTTACAATCCGCATTCGGTGCCTCTCGACGCCCAGATTGCCGAAGTGGACGCAGGCAATGTCGATGCGCTTTCGCAGTACTCGCTAATCCGCAAGGCAAACCTCATAAGCGCCGAATCGGGCGCGGTGCAGGCGGTTGAATTTCTGCAAAAATACGCGGGCAAAGTTCCCGACACCGCCCTCTTGTGGCGCATTGCCCAGCTTTCGGGCGACGCCGACAAATCGGCAAAGACGGCAAGGCTTTTGCTCGGACGCTCAATCCACAATTCTGCGGCGTACGCGGGGCTGGCTTTCGAGCTTGCCGAATATCTCGAAAGGCGCGGCGACGCCTCCGCGATGCTCGGGCTTTGCGCCGCGGTCGTTCGGGCGCACCCCGACGATTTCCCGTTGAAACTCTACGCCGCGCGCAGGGCGAAGCGTTCCGCCGAAAAATTTTCCGCAGACCTCCCGCGCGAATTTTCCGAAATCATATCCGAAGCCGACCGTGCCGCCGCCGCAAAAAAATCGCGCAAATAGGAAATTTTTTTGTGGTAAATTTTCGCACGGCTTTGTTTAATCGGTTCGCGGTTTTGATATTCGGGTTTTGCCCGCGGAATTTTTCCGTATCCCGATTCGGCGCGTTGCCGATTCGGTCTCGGCCGCGTCGAATTATGATGAGGATTTTTTACAGAACGCTTTTGCAAATTGCCGCCGCCGCGCTTGTCGGCTGCACGGTCGGGCCCGACTATGTAGAGCCCGACTCGGAACTCTCCCTTGACATCGTTTCCGAAGACAGATTCTACAGGGACGAAAATTTGTGGAAGGAGGCAACCCCCGCCGACAAACTTCCCAAAGGCGACTGGTGGAGCGTATTCAACGACGAAATTCTCAACGACCTTCTCAAGCTCTGCCGCGACAACAGTCCAACGCTTGCCTCCGCCTTCTACAAAATAGAAAAGGCGCGCGAGGCGGTCAACATAGACGCCGCCGACCTCTATCCGCAGGCAAACGGCAGCGCCGCCTTTACGAAGACGGAGCGCTCGCACAATTTTACGGGCTCGTCAACGTACGAAAAATGGCTTTTGGGAATGGGCTTTACTTGGGATTTGGATTTGTTCGGGCGCGTGCGCAGCATGATTGACGCCGACACCGCCGACGCTCAGGCGCAGCTCTACGCGTACAACTCGCTGATGCTTTCAATCCAGACGAGCGTGGCGGTTGAATATTTTACCCTGCGCCAGTATTCTTCGGAGGTCGATTTGCTCATAAGAACGCTCGACGTCAGAAGAAAGCAGACGCTTTTGGTGCGCCGCCGCGTGAAGCTCGACTACGCAAACGAGCTCGACCTCCAGCGCGCCCTCCAGCAGGAGTACGAGGCCGCCGCGCAGCTGGCAACGCTCGAGCGCCAGATTGCCGTTTCAAAAAACAGGCTTGCAATACTCATAGGCGTTGCGCCGTCGCGCCTGATGATGAACGACGCCCCGCTTTCCGAGGTGCTTCCGAAAATGCCCGCCGCAGTGCCGTCGCAGCTGCTTGAAAGGCGTCCCGACATAGCCGAGGCGGAGCGCAAAGTGTACGCGGCGAACGCGCGCGTCGGCGTGGCGCAGGCCGGGTTCTTCCCTACGGTCTCCATTTCCGCCAATACCGACCTGACCGCAAACAACGTCGACAAGCTCATTCAGGCAAGTTCTTTTGCGTGGGGCGTGAGCCCGCAAATATATATTCCGATTTTTCAGGCGGGCAGAATTTATGCCCAAAAAAGAGTGGCGCTTGCCGCCCACAAGGAGTCGCTTGAAGAGTACAAGGCGGCGGTTCTCTCGGCAATCGGCGAGGTGGAAAACGCGCTTTCGGAAATCAACTATCTCGAGCGCGAATACGACAAGCGCACGTTCGTGACGAAGGCGTCTCTGAAGATTCAGGAGCTTACCCTCAAACAGTACGAGCAGGGATACGTAGACTACTTTTCCGTCAGCGACGCCCAGCGTCTCGCCCTAGAGAACGAACGCTTGCAGATACGTTTGCGCGGCGACCGCTTCAGGGCGTGCGTTGCGCTCATAGGCGCGCTCGGCGGAGGCTGGAACGTGGCGGACGGCGAAGCTCCCGAAGGGGCGAAAACACGGGCGCTATAGAGCGCGGACTTACCGCCCTGTTTTATTTGCCGTTCCGAACGCGCCGCCGCGTTCGGGATTTTTTGCGCTTTGGCAGATGGCATGTTTTTTTTAGCGGCGGATTCCGTCGGCTGGATTGATATTTTTTAGCGCCGAATAGACGTTTTTTATCTTAAATAATAGCGCCTATTTTTGGAAGATGTTCCACGCCTGATAGCATTCGCAGACGGCGTATCCCGCCGCGAGGGCAAGGGCAAGCAGCGCCAGTTTTCTCACGGCCTTCCAGACTTCGCCCTCCACGGAATAACGCCCAAGCTCTCCGCGCGTCGAGCGCTTGAACTCGTACAGCGGATCTTTGGGGCGCACCGAAGCGGCGCGCCTGTCGACAAAGAGTTCTTTTTTTCTGAAAAACATTTTCTATCTTGCCGAAATTTTTTCCGCGAAAATCTTTTGAATGTTGTCGAAAGAGCCGTTGCTGAAGAAGACGCAGACGGTTTTTTGCGCGTAGTCTGTGTCGGATTCCAGCTTTTGCAAAAGTTTTTCGTTGGATTCGAATGCGAAGAATCTTCCCGCGTGGCGCGCCTGCGCCGCGAATGTGTCGAACTTGTGGGCGGCGTCGAGCCTCTTCGCGTTC
>DAVZIV010000174.1:0-3759 GCA_052273125.1 Candidatus Merdousia sp.
GGATTATAAAAAAGATTAAAGCGTTTCATTTTGAAACGCTTTAATCTTTTTTATAACCACACCAAAGGCTACGTTCTCGGGCATCATTGACTCGCGTTTGCATGCGCAAACCGTTTCGCTCACTCGCTACCGTTTGAGATTTCGGCGTAAACCGAAATATCCCGAATAACAGTCGAGAACGCCCTCATCTCTTTTGGCGGGGGTGGGAGGAATTGTATTCGGATATGATGTCGTCGCGGACGAGTTGCGTGTAAATCTGCGTCGTAGACAAGTCGCTATGCCCGAGCATTTCCTTTATCGAAAAGAGGTTCGCCCCGTTGCGCAGCATATGGGTTGCAAAGCAATGGCGCATTTCGTGCGGCTTTACGTTCGATTCAATGCCTGCCTTTGCCGCATACTTTTTAATGTTGAACCAAAATGTCTTGCGAGAAATTTTTTTGCCGCGCCGCGTTATGAAAAGCTCGGCACAGGGGCGGTCTTTTAGAAGCTCGCAACGGCGCGCCTTGTAGCGCAAAATCGCCTCTATTGCGGGTCTGCCGACGGGAACGAGGCGCGTTTTGTCTCCCTTGCCTTGCACGCGTACGATTTGTTCGGAAAAATCGATGTCGCTTTCCTTGAGGCTGCAAAGCTCGGAAACGCGCAGACCGCTGGAATAGACAAGCTCAAGCATTGCGCGGTCGCGGGCGGCTTCGGCGGAAGAGTCGTCGGGGGCGGTAATAATGCTGTCAACCTGCTCGGGCTCGAGAACCTCGGGCACGTTTCTGACAATCTTGGGGCGAGCCACGAGGGCGCTGAAATCCCTGCTCCAAACGCCCTCTTCAACGAGATAGTCCGCAAGAGTGCCGAGGGCGCTCAGCTTGCGCGACTGCGTTGTGGTCTTGCAGTGCTTTGAAATGTCGCAAATCCAGTTGGAAACGGTGTCGGTATCGACTTCGGCAAAGGAGCGCCTGCCCTCGTCGGCGGCGAAAGAGCAGAATTGCAAAATGTCGCCCAGATAGGCGGAAACGGTGTTTGCGCCGCGGCGAAGCTCCATTTTCAAATACGCGCCGAAGTCCTCAAGCGTTGCGGCAAACGCCTTGGGAAGTGCCTCAATGCGCCGCTCCCTGTGCGACGACTCCCCAGTGCCTTCCTGCGTCATTTTGAAAACTCTTCAATGACGTTGTATGCGGCGGAAGTGGGATTGACCTTTGATTCCTCCACAAGCTTTTTGTAGTGTTCGACCGCGGCGGAAACACCGTCGGCGGCGAAGAAGCGGCGCAGAACCTCGCTTTCGAGAAGCGACGTAAACCACTGCGCGTTTTGCTCGGCGCGGCGGCGCTGGAAATAGCCGTTTGCGGCTGTCGTCTGCCTGTATTTTTGAAGCTCGAGCCAAAAGTCCTCAACGCCGTCGCCCGTGAGCGCCGAACACGTGCGGCAGAACGGACGCCAGTCGGGAACGGGCGCGGAAAGGAAATGCAAAACGCCCGCAAGTTCCGCCTGCTTGAGCTTTGATTTTTCAACGAGATTGCCGTCGCACTTGTTGACGAGAATTCCGTCGGCAAGTTCTATTACGCCCTTTTTTATTCCCTGCAAATCGTCGCCCTGAACTGCGAGCTGAAGCAGGAGGAAAAAGTCGGTCATCGAGCGCACGGAAACTTCGCTCTGCCCCACGCCGACGGTTTCAATCAAAATTACGTCGAAGCCCGCCGCCTCGCACAGGAGCATAGACTCCCTACTCTTGCGCGCCACGCCGCCGAGCATTCCGCCCGACGGGGAGGGTCTGATAAACGCCCGCGGATTGCGCGAGAGATTTTCCATTCGGGTTTTGTCGCCCAAGACGCTGCCGCCTGTTATGCTGCTCGACGGATCAACGGCAAGCACTGCCACTTTCTTGCCGAATTTGTCGCAAAGCATAGAGCCGAAAGTTTCTATGAATGACGATTTTCCCGCACCGGGGACGCCCGTTATGCCTATTCTGAAAGAGCGCCCCGTCTCGGGAAGCAGCGACGTAAGCAGCGCCTGCGAGAGCTTGAAGTGGTCGGGGTTCGAGCTTTCAATCAGCGTGATTGCGCGCGCCAAAACGGTGCGGTCGCCAGCGAGAATGCCGTTGCGGTAGTCCTCGAGCGAAAGGTTGCGCCTGCGCGGACGCGGGCGCGCGGAAATGGAAGCGTCGGAGGAATCCGCGCCGAAATCCACGCCCGAAAGCACGCTTGTTGTGAAGAGTTTCGGGTCGGCGTGTTCCGGAATCCATTCGGGTTTGCGCTCACTGTTCTTTTTCATCTGCCGCCTCCGTTTCTATTGTTTTTACGTCGGATTGAATCTGCTTTTCAAGCGATTTTTGGGAAAGTTCGTGGAAGCGCCGCGCCGTGTTTGATACGCTCTGTGTACCGTCGGAAAGCGACATTTTGGTGTCGGAATACTCCTTCTGAAGGGCGTTGATTCTGTCCTGAATGGCGTTGAAGCGCTTGAGAAAACGCTCTATGCGCTCGCCCAAAAGCCGCCCCAGCTTTGAAAGCTCCGCCATGTTCTTCGATACGGCGTCGTTGCGGTAGGCAATTTGGGCAAACTTCAAAATTGCCATAACCGACACGGGGGATACTATTATTACGTTGTCGCGATAGGCGTCGGCAAGCAGGGTTTTGTCGGTTTCTATCGCCAAATTGTACGCGGGCTCTACGGGCATAAACATCATCTTGAAACCCGCAAGACTCGAGATGGAATCGTACTTTTGGGCGAATTCCTTAAGGTGGGCGCGGACGGATTTTTTGAATTTTTCAAGGCTCTCGCGCTTTGCGGCGGCGTCGGGCGCGGCGCAATAATCGACGTAGTCTACAAGCGAAATTTTGGAGTCCACAATTATGGAGCGGTTGTCGGGCAGGTCAACAATGAAGTCGGGCACAAGGCGCGACTGCGCGGTGGTGGAGTCGCTAAAGCTCGTCTGGGCGCGGTAGTGTATGCCCTTAATCAGCCCGCAAGACTCGAATATGCGCTCGAGAACAGCCTCGCCCCAGTTGCCCGCCGCCTTGTTGTTGGAGCGCAGGGCGGAAGCGAGATTTTCGGCGTCTTTTGAAAGCTTGTCGTTCATCTTCAGCAGGCTTTCAATCTGCACGCTAACGCCCGCCGACGCCTTTGTTTGGGCGTCGTGAACGTCGTCTACCCTTTTGCGGAACTCGCGTATGTTTTCGGCGAGCGGGTTGAGCATTGCCGAAATTTTTTCGCCGCCTTCGTCAACGAATTTCCTGCGGGCGGATTCGAAGATTTTGTTCGCAAGAATCTGGAAGTCCGAATCGAGCTTTTTGCGAAGCTCGGCGTAGCGTTCCTGCGTTTGGGCGAGAGTGCGCTCCAAAACCTCGCGCTCGCTGTCGCGGGCGGCGACGGTTTTTTCAGCCTCCTCGGCGCGCCTTGACAGTTCGGAAAGTTTTTTTGCCGACTCTTCAAGGCGGGCAAGCGCGCCGTCTTTTTCGGAGCGGCTCACGGCGGCGGAAACTTCCGCCGCGGAAACGTCGCCGCGCAATTCGTCGAGCCGCCCGGAGAGCGCCGCGCATTGTGTTTGCGCCGCGGCGAGCTTTTCGTTTGCGGCGTCAAGCTCGCGCCCGAGGGACGCCTTCGAGGCTAAAAAAACATAGGTCAGAACTGCCGCATAAACGGCGGCAACTGCAAGCAAAATTGTAAGTAGGTAAAGCATTGTAATTGGGTCTCAATCAATCGGAACGGAGTGCTAAAAGCCGGGGAACGTGCGCGCGGAAAAGGCGGCGCCGCGGGAATCAGTCGTCGTCGGAA
>DAVZIV010000175.1:0-3754 GCA_052273125.1 Candidatus Merdousia sp.
CGAAAAGTGGCGGACATCGTGGGCGACAACAAGCGAGGGCTTTTCTTTTGATCCCGCGTTTTCAAGGTATTTTTTGCAATATGCAAACAGCCCCGCAGTGGCGCGCACCACGGTGAAGTCGTTCATATTGTTTGCGCCTGCAGCCGCGTGTTCGGGCGTGCCCTTGTCGGAAATTTTGCCGATTTCCGCCGACGCCGAAACTTTGCCGATGGTGCGGCCGCGCATTCCGCCCGTACCGAAAGAAAGTGGTTTGAAGAAGCGGTCGTTGATTTCCTCGAACGCGCCCTTTTGGAAAAGTTCGGCAAGCGCCTTCAAAGCCCATTCGGGAAGGAAGTCTTCGTCGAGCCACGCGCCGAGATTTTCGGCGGAGGAGGGCAGAATTTCGCCGCGCGTTTTCGCGGCGGAGACCAAATTTTTCAATTCTTTTGCGTAATCCATATATAAAAATTCCTGATTCAAGATAAAAAGGGAGACCCGAAAAGCATCGAACCTCCCTTTTTTATTAAGCGGTATTTGCCTGTGTTGTTTTAGTAGGGAAGCGGATACTTTTTGCAAAGCTCTTCCGCGATTGCCTTTGCCTTTGCGATTGCCGCCTCGTCGGCGGGGGCGTCGAGAACAATCTTGATAGCCTCGGCAATGCGCTCCATATCGGCCTCGTTCAAGCCCCTGCTCGTGATTGCGGGTGTGCCCAAACGTATGCCGCTTGCCTTGAACGGCGAGCGGGTTTCACCGGGAACGGTGTTCTTGTTCGTGGTGATGTTAGCCTTGTCGAGGGCGTTCTGGGCGTCCTTGCCAGTGAGGTCGGGGTGGCTCTTTCTGAGGTCGATGAGAATGAGGTGGTTGTCCGTTCCCCCTGAAACCAGACCGAATCCCCTTGCCGAAAGCGCGTCCGCCAAGACCCTTGCGTTTGCGGCAACCTGCTTTTGATAGTCCTTGAAAGAATCCTGCAACGCCTGACCGAAGCATACCGCCTTTGCCGCAATGACGTGCATGAGCGGGCCGCCCTGCGTACCGGGGAATACCGCGGAATCAATGGCCTTTGCGTACTGCTCTTTGCACATTATTATGCCTCCGCGCGGCCCGCGGAGAGTCTTGTGGGTGGTCGTTGTTACAAAGTCGCAGTACGGAACGGGTGTCGGGTGGACGCCAGCGGCAACGAGACCCGCAATGTGGGCGATGTCCGCCATGAGCATTGCGCCGCATTTCTTTGCGATTTCGGAGGCGCGCTTGAAGTTGATTTCGCGCGGATATGCCGAAGCGCCCATCAAAATCAGGCGGGGCTTGCATTCCATGGCGGTCTGTTCGAGCTTGTCGTAGTCTATTCTGCCCGTTTCGGGGTCAACGCCGTAGCTTACAATGTGGTACGTTTTGCCCGAAATGTTCATGTGGTGCCCGTGCGAAAGATGTCCGCCCTCTTCAAGGGACATTGAAAGGATTGTGTCGCCGGGGTTGAGAACGGCGAGGTATACGGCGACGTTCGCCTGAGTGCCCGAGTGGGGCTGAACGTTGACGTGCTCTGCGCCGAAGAGCTTCTTCGCCCTGTCGATTGCCAGCTGCTCGACTACGTCTACGCATTCGCAACCGCCGTAATAGCGCTTGCCCGGATAGCCTTCCGCGTACTTGTTTGTAAGCGTAGAACCCATCGCCTCCATAACTGCCGGAATGACGAAATTTTCCGAAGCTATGAGTTCGAGGTGCGTCTGCTGACGGTTCGTCTCGTTCTTGATTGCCTCAAAAACAACGTTGTCTACGTCTTTGAGAGCTCCTGCTTGAATGCCTTTATTCATATTCTTTCCTGATTAAATTCTGTGCGGCAGATAATGCGCCTTATAAGCACACTTCCACACAAGCGTTTTTTTGCAACCAAATTCTTTAAAGGTTTTCAAACTCCATAAATTTTTCGACCCTGCGGGCGTGGCGGCCGCCCTCGAATTCGGTTGCGGCAAAAGTCTTGACAATTTCGAGCGCCGTCGGAGAGTCGAGGTATTTCGCTCCCAGACAGCAGACGTTTGCGTTGTTGTGCAGGCGCGAGAATTTGCCCGCGTCGGTCGAAAGGCACAAGGCGGCGCGTATTCCGCGGATTTTGTTTGCCGCTATCGACATTCCGATGCCAGAAGTGCAGACCAGCACGCCGATTGTCGAGGCGTCCGCCTTTACGGACATACAGACCTTCTTTGCGTAGTCGGGATAATCGACGCTCGACTTGTCGAAGCAACCTTCGTCGAAGACATCGAAACCTTCGGCTTTCAGCGCCGAAACCAAATATTGCTTGAGGTCGAAACCGCCGTGGTCGCAACCGATACTAATCTTTTTGGAGTTCATTTTTCAAATATTCTACAATCGAGGGGATTGCCCGCGCAACCTCGTCGCGCACGTCGAAATAGTCGTCAATCCCGCCGCCGTATGGGTCGGCGATGTCGGGGTTTCCCGAAGGATTTTCCGCCTCCAAAACCGTCATTACGCGCGGCGGCAGATTTTTGTAGCTGTGTTTTAAAATGTCCATGTGCGAGCGCGCCATTGCAAAAATCGCGTAGGCTTCGTCCACGAGTCTCTGCGTCAGAAATGTCGAGCGGTGTTTTGAAATATCGACGTCGATGCGCTTGAGCGCCGCGACGGAATTTGCGCTTGCGGGCATTCCGTCCACGGTGGAAGTTCCCGCAGACATCACCACAAGTTTTTTGAGGTTCTTGTCCGAATCGTTTTCTATGGCGCGTTTGAGCAGCGCCTCGCCCATCGGAGACCTGCAAATGTTGCCCGTGCAAAGAAATATTACCTTGTTGCGTTTATCCTGCATTTCCTGCCAAAATTCTGAATGTATCCTCGCCGAAGCCGCCGAAATTGTCGAGCTTTTTATTGCCCAGCCGCGCGGCGCTTCGGCTCGTTTTTTTAGCCAAAAAAAACAAAAAACGGCAATCTTTCCGCGAAAAATTACCGTTTTCAAATTTCTGCAAAACCTGCGCGTTATTTCATCTTTACGATGTCAACGCGACGGTCGCGCTTTGCCTCGGGCGAGTCTTTTGCGACGTCTACAACCGCGCCCTGTTCGCCGCGGGCAACCGTTTCAACTTTGGAGGCATCAACGCCCAAGCCCAGCATATATTCCTGAACAGCCTTGCAGCGCTTGTCGGAGAGAAGCATATTGTACTCTTCGGTGCCGTACCAGTCGGTGTGGCCTACGAGGTACACTCTCATATTTGAGTTTGCCTTGAAGAATTCCGCGGCCTTCTTGACGTTTTCGCGCTCGGAGGACGCAATTGCGTACTGGTTGAAGCCGAAGTAAATTGTGCCTACTATGTCTTCGGGATTGATGTTTTCGGGGTCAAAACCCGCAGCGGAATCATTGAAACCGCGAGCCTGCAAGCCGTCGGAGAGACCGCCGCCGTTGGGGTCGGAAAGGTCGTCGCCGCCCAGAGCCGAAGCGTTTGTGCCGCCCGCCGCCGCAGTATCGAGGGGCGAGGGGCCGTCCATGGAATCGCACGCCGACATTAAGAACATCGAAACTGCCAAAGAAGCGATAAGTAGAAGTTTTTTCATATTTTAAGCTTTTATTTAAAATTGTTTGGTTTTATGTGCACAGAGTTTTTCCAAATTTTGACTTTTTGCAAGTTTTTTCTCCGATTATTTTAACGGCAACCGCCGCGCCGTTTTAGTCTACGAATTCGACGGGCGAATCCGCCGTCTGCTGGATTGCCGCGGAAATGTTGTATTTGGCGCATACATCGGCTATTTCTTCGCGGCTTAAAATCATAAAAGC
>DAVZIV010000176.1:0-3747 GCA_052273125.1 Candidatus Merdousia sp.
CAGCGCCGCAGTTGTAGAATTCGATTTTAAATTTTGCGCCCGAGGCGTCGGCGCGGCGCTTGGCGTCTACGGCGGAAATTTTTTCCTCCGATGGTGCGCCCGCCGAAAGCGCTATCATTGTCGGCGGCGTTTTGCGCGATATTTTTTCAAGCGGCGAGTAGGCGGCTGCCTTGTCTGCGTCGGCGGCGAAAAGTCGGTTGAAATTTCTTGCGCCGAACATATCGAGATTAGTCCCGACTGTTATGCAGGCGGATATTTTGCCCGCGTTTTTAAGGGCGGCGTCGGCCCCGAATACAAAGGCGTCGGCGTGCCTGAAGTTCCCGAAATTCGGGAGGTTTTTCCAGCGCGGCGCTTCGTCGAATTTAAAAGCGTCGAAAGCCGCGGCGGAGTTTGCGGCGCAGGCAAGCTGCATTGCCGTTATGCCGCCGTCGCCGATTCCCATGGCGGCAATTCGGTTCGGGTCTATCCCCGCATTTTTTGCGTTTGCCGACACGCATTCAAGGACTGAAAGCGCCCATTCAAGGCGTTTTGAAATGTCTGTGCGGCAGGGGGCGATTATGGCGACCATTCCCTTTGACGCCAGATATTTTGCGGCTGTGCGGGCGCGCTTTTCGTCGGAATTTGGCTCGTTGAAAATTATGACGCACGGCAGGGCGGCATCGGATTTTTTCGGCGCGAAAATTTCGGCGCTTTTTAGCGGGGATTTCCCGCCGCCGAATATGCCTGCGTCCAAAATTTTAACAGGCGCCTTCCCAATCAGACCGCCCGCCGCGAAGGTCTGCGCGGGAGAAACTCTGTATTTGTGCGGGCGCGGTTTTGCCGCGGCATAGGCGCGTTCCATTGCAGCGTCCGCCTCCCGCTTGAAGTCGGCTTTTTTTGCGCGGTTTGCAATGTAGTATTCAAAGGAGAGCTTGGTAGTCCAGCCGAGTTTGCCCTCGGCGATTTTGCGTTTTGCCTTTTCGATGTTTTTCCGCATTGCGGCGTCGGAGTAGTCGTCGGCGCGCATAATAAATTCCGTGCCGAAGAGGTCTCTTTGAAGCTGGGTGAAGTGCCGCCATTTCTCCGTTTCGCGCTCAACGGCTTGAGCCTGTTTGAACTGCGGTGTGAGATGGTTCGGCGCAAGATTCACGCCGCGGGCAAGTTCGTCGGCGCTGAAAAACGCAACGGGCGAGCCGTCTATTGCGACTTCGTAAAGTCCGCGCTCAAGCCCCGTTATTTTGAGAGTCTGGGCTCCGGAATTTTCGGAGAATGCGCAGTACGCCGCGCACGCGCGGGTTGCGTTTGTAAACGGGAAGGGCAGGGCGCTTTCTGAAATTTCAAATTCGGCGCCGCGCGGGTGCGTTTGGGCGTCTTTTATCACGGCGTTGCGGGTTTTAACCGCGCCTGTTTGCACGTCGATTTCGGCGAACGAAACTTCGCTTTTCCCCTCGATGCTTTGAATGAAACCCGCGGCGGCAAAGAAGCCGCCGAAGTCGAACGGGTGAACCCTGTTGCGCCCGACGCCCGACGAGTTGGGGTTTTCCTCCACAACCGCCGCGTTTGCCGCCGTGGAATAGCCCCAGACTTCCGCAAACCCGTAGCCGTTTTCTTCGGCGAGCTTTTTGACGAACGCGCCGTAGCGCCCGAGTTCGCCGTTGACGCCCGCAAGCCCGGCGCGCCGCCCGCTCGGGACAACCAAGCCGTTTCTGTCAACGCCGTACGGGTCTGCGATGTCGCCGATTCCGTCGTAGCAGGATGGCGAGAGCAGCACGAGCCTGCCGACTCCGGCAATGCGCGCGGAAAGTTCGGCCATCTTTTCGGCGTATGTTTTAAAATTTTTTTCCGCCGCCGCCTTGTGCGCCTTTTCGTCTGCGAGGGCTTTCGGCGTGAAGTTCGAGTGGCGGACATCGTTCATTCCAAGCATAAGCGTGTAGATGTCGGCGCGCTTGTCGGCGACGTCGAAGTCGAAGCGGATGTTCGTCGTGTTGGCGCTTCCGCCCTCGAAGCCCGCGTTGAGGAATTTCAGCCGAAGCTCGGGGTAGCGCGATATGTAGTAGAGGGCAATCTGCTTGGCGTAGTAGCCGTGGTGGGTTATGGAATCGCCCACAAAGCATATTTTGCGTTCCCCCGCGCCGAAAAGCTTGGGCGTACGCGGTTCGGCGGCACAATTGCAGACGAGAGCCGCACAGCAGAGGGCGGCTTTCAGAAGTTTTTTAATATCCTCTCGCATTTCCACAAGTCTTCCACATCGCCAAAATAAGTCAATTTTTTCTTGATAGATGAGCGGTATTTTCGGAGAATTGCGACAATGGGGAAAGTTCCGCCTGAGATTAGAATATTGTCGGAAGACGTGGCAAACAAAATTGCCGCGGGCGAGGTTGTGGAACGTCCCGCCGCTGCTGTCAAAGAGCTGCTTGAAAATTCCATAGACGCCGGAGCGACCCGCATAGAGATTGAATTTGCCCGCGGCGGAAAATCCCTGATAAAGGTTTCCGACAACGGCTGCGCAATGACGCGCCAGCAGGCTCTGATGTCGCTCGAGCCGCACGCGACAAGCAAAATCCGCAAGAGCGAAGACATCTTCAGCATTTCAAGCTACGGCTTCCGAGGAGAGGCGGTGCCAAGCATTGCAAGCGTAAGCACGTTCACGCTGCGCACGCGCCCAGAGTCGGAGTCTTTCGGAACGGAAATCCGCGTGGAATCGGGCACGGTGGGCGCGGTGCGCGAATGCGGAATGGCGTGCGGCACGGAAATTTCGGTTGAAAACCTCTTTGCCGCAGTTCCCGCGCGCAGAAAATTTTTAAAGAGCGACAACGTCGAGGCGTCGCACATAATACGCCTTTGCAGACTCTACGCGCTGGCACTTCCCGAAATTTCCATAACGCTGATTGAAAACGCGCGCGTGGTGTTCAGAAGCTCGGCGAACTTGGGCGTTGTCGAGCGCGTAAAGCGGGTTTTCGGCGCGGAGATTTCGGCAAAGCTCGTTCCGCTCGAGCGCGTGCAATGCGGCGAAATGTCGGTTTCGGGCGCTATTGTCGAGCCCGGCGAATCGTTCCCCACAAGCCGAAATATTTGCGCGTTCATCAATTCGCGCCCCGTGGAGAGCAAGGCGGTGTTTTCCGCCGTGAAAGAGGCGTATGCGTCGTTCGTTCCGAAGGGGCGCTATGCAGCTGCGTTTCTTTTTATAAACCTCCCCTACGAGAGCGTGGACGTAAACGTCCACCCTTCGAAGCGCGAAGTTCGCCTGCGCGACGAATTCGGCGTGCGCGACTTTCTCATGGGGGCAATTTCAAACCGCCTCAGGGACTTTCTTTCCGACAGGGCGGGCTACGCGCCGCGCGCGCAGAGCGCCGATTTTTCCGCAGCCGTTGACGCAGCCGAAAAGAAACTCTTCCCCAAATTTGCGCCCGATTCTTTCGGCGCGCCCGAGCGCGCGCGGGATTGGGTCTCGGGAAAACGCGCAAGACTGCCGTACATTCCGAGCATTGCCGACACTGCCGACGCGGTTGCGGAGTCGTCTTCGCTTACCTGCGAAGATTCGGATTCCGACGATTTTTCTCCTCATCCGCCCGCCGAGCCGCCAAAAGCCGCCCCGCAACAAAGCGTTCAGCCTCTTTGCATAAAAACCGCTTCGGAGGAACGTACCGCCGGAGATTCGCTCGAAACATCGCCGCTTGAAAATTCCGCAGAGGAAAACGCCGTGTGTGCGGCGCCATTGCCGTCAGAAGCCGCAGGCAACGCGCCGTCGCGCAGAGCCGCCGCGCCCGA
>DAVZIV010000177.1:0-3738 GCA_052273125.1 Candidatus Merdousia sp.
CGCCCGCCAACAGAGAGCACTGCCGCGCTTTGCGACGCCGAAACTATCCTGCAGGCGAATATGTTGCCCGCGAGGTCGAAGGCGTCTACGGCGTCGGAATTTCGCGCCCGCAGCGCTCCGCATAGATGGCGGCTTTCTTCGGGGGAAAGCGTTATTGTTGCGCCTTCCGCCGCCGAAAAATTTGAGAAATCGAAATAAGCCCTAAAACCCGACATGCAAAACATCTTGCACTTCTTTTGAAAAAATGTAAAAATAAATTTATGAAAAATCGGGAAATTCTGGGCGGAAAAAACATAGTGTTGGGCGTGTGCAGCTCGATAGCCGTTTACAAATCCTGCGAGTTGGTTTCGGAGCTTGTCAAAAGCGGCGCGTCGGTGCGTGTCGTGATGACGGCGGCGGCGGCAAAACTGATTTCGCCGCGCATATTCCAAACGCTCTCGAAAAATCCCGTCTGTGTGGATATGTGGGCGGATGTTTCCGACTGGAAGCCCGAGCACATCTCGCTTGCCGAAGGTGCCGCCGCCCTCGTAGTTGCGCCCGCCACGGCAAACGCAATAGGGCATTTTGCCGCGGGCATTGCCGACGATTTCCTTTCGACCGTCTACCTCGCCTGCCGTTGTCCCGTTTTGGTCGCGCCTGCAATGAATAGCGCGATGTACGAACACCCCGCAGTCGTGCGCAACATAGGCGTGCTTTCCTGCGACGGCGTTGAATTTGTAGGTCCAGACGACGGGCAGCTTGCCTGCGGAGCGTCGGGGAAGGGGAGAATGGCGCAAGTCGGCGAAATTGTCGATGCGCTCTGCCGAATTTTGGAGGACTGATTGCCCGATGCGCGAAGTATTTGAATCACTTTCCGAGGAAATGCGCCGCCGCGCCGCCAACGGCGAGGAGACCGTCGGCATTACCGACGAGTCCATAGCCGCTCTCAACAGGATAGCCGCAAAATGGAATCTCGGCGCGGCACCGCTCGAGGAGGTCGAGGCGGTAAAATTCGCCTCAGCCGAAGACGTAGAACAAGCCCACGAAGAAATGAAAAAATCCGAAAAGAAAAAAATCACGGTCAAATCGCAGACGCTCGAGCAACTCGGCGTAAAGCCCATTCCCGCGCCCGTTCCGTTCGAGATGATTGACGGAACAAAGCGGCAGCGCTGGGATTTTCTGCGCGAAAAAGTGCTTTCCGACCCCGTCTGCAACGAGCATTTGCACGCGGGCAAAAACCTCGTTTTCGGCGTAGGCAATCTCGACGCAAAAGTATTCTTCTGCGGCGAAGCCCCCGGCGCCGACGAAGAAACGCAGGGGCTTCCGTTTGTCGGCAGGGCGGGGCAGCTGCTTACGAAGATTATCTCTGCGATGGGAATTTCGCGCGAGGAAGTCTACATCGGCAACATTATGAACTGGCGTCCCGAATGCCCCAAGGGCAACCGCAAGCCCGAGCCCGAGGAAATGGCGTACTGCCTGCCGTACCTCAAGGCTCAGGTGGAAATTGTCAAGCCCGAGGTCATTGTGGCGCTCGGCGCAACCGCGGTAACGGGGCTTTTGGGCGGCGTGCCCAACGGCACTATGAGCCGCTCGCGCGGCAACTGGTTCAAATACAACGACACCGATTTGATTATTACCTACCACCCGTCGTTCCTTTTGCAGTACGCCTCAAAGCAGATGAAGCGCCTTGTCTGGGAGGATATGATGGCGGTTATGGAGCGCATAGGTCTGCCGATTTCGCAGAAGCAGCGCTCGTTCTTCGAGGCGTAGAAGGCGTTTTGCATGGCGACAAAAAAGCCCGACTTAAAAAAATCGGGCTTTTTTGTTGCGCGCGTTTGGCTCTTTATTGCTGAGTTTCACGCCAGTCTATGAGCGTTGCCTGCGGCGATTTTCTTCTGTTCCACCTGTTCCAGCCGAGCTTTATTGCAAAATCGACGGGTTTGTTCACGGGCGGCACGTTGTTGCCGAAGCGCCACGCCACCGCGTTTATCCAGCCGCCGTTTGAAAGCGGAATTTGGAAGCGGAAATTCTGCCCGCCGCCGAATGGTTCGGGCTCTTTGAAAAGCCTTATGTTTTTGAGCGCGAAAATCGGCTCTTTGTTCCCCTCGCCGAACGGGTGCAGAAGCTCGAGCTCGTCGAGAAGCTCCAGCCCGACGTCGCCGGAATCGAGCGCCAGATTTATGTTCACTTTCGGCGAAAAGTCGAAATCTTCGCCGTATTTTTTATTGATTGTAGCCGCCAAGCGTTCGCGGAATTCGTCAACCTTGTCCTCTTTGACCGACACGCCGACTGCCATCGGGTGTCCGCCCCAGCTGCCGAGCAAATCGGTGCACGATTGCAGGCATTCCACCATGTCCACGCCCGCCACCGAACGCCCCGAGCCTTTCGTGAAACCGTTGTCGATTTCCCCGAAAACTATCACCGGTTTGTGGTATTCGCGGCTGAGCTTGCCCGCGATAATTCCAACGACCCCGGGGTGCCACGACGGGTCGTAGACTATTATGCAGGAGTATTTGTCGAGGTCGAAATCCTTCACCTGTTTGATTGCGTCTTCAAGCACGCCGCGCTCTATGTCCTGACGCTCCTTGTTGATGTCGTTGAGCTCGCAGGCGGCGCGGTAGCACGTTGTGAAGTCGTCGCCCAAGAGCATGTCAAGCGGCAGCGACGCGTCCGCCAAGCGCCCGCTTGCGTTTATTCGCGGGCCCAGTTTGAACGAAATGTCTATCGGCGTAATGTCTTCGCCGAGGGCTATCCCGCTTGCCTGAACGAGCGCCTGAATGCCCGTGCGGCGCGTGGTTTTGAGCCTCTTTATTCCGTAGCGCGCCAAAATTCTGTTCTCGTCCGAAAGCGGAACGAGGTCGGCAACCGTGCCCATTGCAACGAGGTCGAGGTAGTCCTTGAGGTTGATGTTCCACGCAACTTCGTTGTTGCGCTGGCGCATTTCCTTTATTATTCCGTGCGCCAATTTGAACACCAGTCCGACCGTGCACATATTGCGCCACGGCGCGCCCTCTATGTCGAAAACGTGCGGGTTGATGAGCGTGTGCTTGCCGGCTTCGGGCACGGACTCTTTGGCTTGGTGGTGGTCTACGACTATCAAGTCTATTTTATTGCCCGTGATGTAGTTTATTGCCTCTACCGCGTTCGTTCCGCAGTCGAGGGCTATGAGCAAGTCGGGCTTGCCGTTTGAAAGCGCGCGCTCCAGGGCGGATTTGCTAAGGCCGTAGCCCTCTTCCATTCTTCGCGGCACAAAGTAGCTCGGGTTCACGCCGAAGCAGCGCAGAATGCTCACAAGCAGCGTAGTGCTTGTTATGCCGTCCACGTCGTAGTCGCCGAAGACCAGAATTTTTTCCCCGCGCTCTATTGCCTGAATTATGCGCAAAGCAGCCTCTCTGAGATTCTTTACGCTGAACGGGTCTTCCAAATTTGCAAGCTTCGGGCGCAAAAACATCTTCGCCTTGAGCGGGTCGGAATAGCCGCGCTGGAGAATCAACGCCCCCAATAACGGCGATACCCCCAAATACGCCCCCAAATCCGACGCCAACTTCTTATCATATTCCGCGAAAACCCACTGCATATTCTCCCTTCTATTCCATTTCTCTCCCACATTTCAAGAAAAAACGCGCGAGGCCGCGTAATGGTTGGCGTGGCGTGGTTTTATTCTAAAGTAAAAGGCATTTTTTCAAAAACGCCTTTCTTTATTGTAAAAACCACGCCAACCATTACGCTCTCGGCTGTTTTTTGGTTAGGCGGCGGCTG
>DAVZIV010000178.1:0-3736 GCA_052273125.1 Candidatus Merdousia sp.
AGGTTGTGCATTTGGAGCGGAAAAGCTCGAAGCGCCGCTGGATAGGAA
This sequence comes from Candidatus Merdousia sp., assembly GCA_052273125.1. Lineage (GTDB taxonomy): Bacteria > Verrucomicrobiota > Verrucomicrobiia > Opitutales > Intestinicryptomonadaceae > Merdousia. Next base: position 49 of record DAVZIV010000178.1, read on the forward strand.
TTGATAAAAATTACGAAATGGTGGGGCGCATTGCCGTGGGCAAACTTTTCCAAATACTCAACGCCCCGCCGTATATGGGCGGTTCCGGCGTGCACACGGCAACCATTGTTCTGCCCGAGTGGTCGCAGTAGCGGCTAACGCGCGGATTGCGGCGGGAATGCTTTGTGAATCGCCGCGGCGTTTCGGGCGCATTGGGCGTTGATGAATTGCGGCGGTCGCTGCGGAAATTTGATGTTTTTTTTCGGAAGTTTGTGCAGCTTTGCGCGGGGTTGCGGGCGTTTGCCGGAATCTGCGTGAAATCGTCGCGGCGGGGCGCGGAGTATTTTTATATGGCGCGTTCGGAATGTATTGTTTTGCCTGTTTCGGCAAACGCGGTAAACGGTTTACCAAAATCGGCGTTTTCAATGTTTGCCTAATGTGTTTTTTGCGCTTTACTCTTCGAAAAAAAAGAAGGCCGATTATGCAGAACAACCAAAATCAATCCGCTCGCGACAACTACAAATGGCTGCTTTTGCTCTTTTTGTGGTCGGCGTTTTTTCTCCATCAGGGAACGCGCCAGATTTTCAACGCGGTGATTCCGCAAATACAGAATACGTTCGGGGTCGATTCCGTAAAAATGGGTGCGGTCGGCGCGGTGTTTACCCTCACGTACGGAATATGCGCCCCGCTCTCGGGCTTTGCGGGCGATTTCCTTTCGAGGAAGCTGATGGTGGTTGTAGGTCTTGCGGTTTTTTGCAGCGGAATATTTTTTTCGGGCTTTGTAGGGTGTGTCGGTCTTATGATTGTCTTCTACGGATTGCTCAACGGCGCGGGGCAGGCGTTTTACTATCCCGCGGCGTGCTCGCTGCTGGGGCAGCTGCACGAAAAGACGCGCGCAACTGCGCTTGCAATACACCAGACGGCGCTTTATGCGGGCATTGTTTTTTGCAGCTGCGTTTCGGGCTTTTTGGCGGACATTCCGTCGGTAGAACTGCCGTCGGGAATTTTCGGCGGCAGCCTCGAAGGCTGGCGTTTGCCGTTTATAATTTTCGGCGCGGCGGGCATTTTATGGGCGGTTGTGCTCGTGTTTTTTATGCGCAACACAAAGCCCGCCCACGCGCACCGTTCGGACGGCGCGGCTTCGTTCAAAAACGCGCTGTCGGCAATGTTTAGAAAGTCCGCCGCGCTGTCGCTTGCGCTTGGTTTCGGACTCTACATATATGTCGATTGCGGCTTCAAGACGTGGGCGCCCGCCTTTATGCAGGAGCGCTTTTCAATGGACGCCGCGCAGGCGGCAACCAACGCCGTGCTCTGGCACTACATAGGCGCGTTTTTCGGCGTTATGCTCGGCGGCAGATTCGCCGACCGTCTTGCAAAGCGCCACAGGCACATACGTTTTGAAACGAACATTGCGGGGCTGTTAATCGGCGCGCCGTTCGTGTACCTGACCGCCACTGCCGATTCCGCGTTTGCCTGCTGCGCGTATATGCTCTTGTTCGGCTTCGGCAGGGGCGTTTACGATTCCAACTTGTTTGCATCGCTCTTCGACGTCGTTGCGCCGCGCTATAGGGCTTCGGCTTCTGGGCTGATGCTGTGCTTTGCGTTCATAATCGGCTCGACATCGCCCGTCGTTCTCGGCTGGCTGCGCGACGAGTTTTCCTCCGGGTACGCAATAGCCTCGCTCGCGTTTTTCTACGTAGCCTCCGCGCTCGTGATTTTCGCGGCGAGAATGCTGTTTTTCGACAGGGACTACGAACACCAATCTTAACAAATAATATTATGGAATATTCCGACGACATAAATCTTCACAAACGCTTTGACCTCTCCGGACACCGCGCCCTGATTACGGGTTCGTCGCGCGGCATTGGCAGGGCGATTGCCATCGCGCTTGCCGAATACGGCGCGCGAGTCATTCTGCACGGCTCGCGCGAAAGCCGAAAGCTCGACTCCGCGCTCGAGTCGGCGCGCAAATTCAATCCCGACTGCTTTTCGGTTGTCGGCGATTTGTCCGACCCGCATGCGCCGCGCATGATTGCCGGGGAAATCGGGCGCGTTTGTCCGCTTCCCGACATTTTCATTGCAAACGCCTCCGTGCAGTTTCCCGCGCCGTGGAACGAAATTACGCGCGAAGACTCCGAAAAACAGATGCGCGTGAATTTCCAGTCTACCCTCGAATTCTGCCAGCTTTTCCATTCGACAATGAAGGCACAAAATTGGGGGCGCATAATCACGATTGGCAGCGTGCAGGAATTCCGCCCGCACCCGAATATGGCGGTGTATGCTGCGAGCAAATCGGCGCAGGAAAATCTCGTGCGCAATTTGGCGCGCCAGATTGCCTGCGAGGGCATAACGGTAAACAACATTGCCCCGGGGGTTTTCGCAACCGACAGAAATTCCGCGGCGCTTTCAAATCCCGAGTACGCAAGGCGAGTGATGGACTGCATTCCCGCGCGCTCGTACGCCGAGCCCGCAGATGCGGCGGGCGCGGCTCTTCTGCTTGCCTCCGACGCGGGGCGATACATAACGGGCGCGAACATTGTAATCGACGGCGGTCTGCGTCTTCCGGGTTAAAACCTCCGAGCCGAAATAATAATTTAAACCGATAGAAAATACCCAAAATGAACAACGATAACAACGAAAATATGCTTCAAAAAGAGGCAAAAATGATGAAACTTGAAAATTTGATACGCGAGCGCGAGGGCATTTGCGATGTCGAATTTCCCGTGCCCGTAAAGGAGCTGCTCGCCCGCTACGAAGCCCTCTACACGGGCGCAATAAACGACGTAATGCGCGAGTTCTGCCTGCTCAATCAGGCGCTGCCGCACAACATAGTTCCGCTGCGCCCCGAGCGCACCGTCGCGGGAGTTGCCTTCACCGTCAAGAGTGCGCCGAATGTCAAAATCACCGGCGAGATGACTTTCCGAACAAAAATGCTCGACGAAATGCACGAAGACGCCTTTGTCGTCTGGGACACGAGCCTCGACGAACACGCCACGCTCTGGGGCGGCGTCATGACAGCGACCGCCGTTGGCAAGAAAGTCCGCGCGGCGTGCATTGACGGCGGCATTCGCGACACCCACCAGATTATGGAGAAAAATTTCCCCGTATTCTACCGCTATAGAACCTCCAACGGCAGTCTCGGGCGCTGCCTGATAACGCACTACCAGATTCCCGTGAAAATCGGCGACGTGACCGTCAAACCCGGCGACATCATCATGGGCGATATCGACGGCGTGCTCTGCGTTCCGCGCGAAATCGCATGGAAGGTTCTCGTCCGCGCCGAGGAAATCCGCGAGAACGAAAAGAAGATTTTTTCGTGGGTGAACTCGGGCGAAACCATTGAGGAAATCACCAAAAAAGGCGGATATTTCTAAATCGTAAAAAATAACTAAATTTATCCGAAAATGAAAATAAACCCATCGACTTTGAAAATCACGGATATGCGTTTTGCCGACATCGACGGCGCTCCGAAACGCTGCACGCTGATAAAAATCTACACGAATCAGGGGCTTGTCGGCTACGGCGAAGTCCGCGACGCTTCCAGCAGAACGTATGCGGCAATGCTCAAGAGCCGCATTTTGGGCGAAAACCCATGCAATGTGGAAAAAATCTTCAACCGCATAAAGCAGTTCGGCGGCGACTCGCGTCAGGCGGGCGGCGTCTGCGGTGTAGAGATAGCCCTTTGGGACTTGGCGGGCAAGGCGTGGGA
>DAVZIV010000179.1:0-3728 GCA_052273125.1 Candidatus Merdousia sp.
ACCCGAAAACGCCCGCCGAAATTGAGAGGTTCTTCTTCTCGCCCGAAATCACAAAGCTCAAGGAGCTTATAGTTGACTTGGGCAGACGCTCGTACGGCAAGAACTACAACGACGGCAACGGCGGCAACTTCAGTGTGCGCGTGGGCGACAATATTGTTCTTTGCACGCCCACGATGATTTCCAAAGGCTCGATGTCCGTAGACGATATGTGTTTTGTCGATATGGAGGGCAACCAGCTTGCCGGCAGCAGAAAGCGCACGAGCGAAGTTTTGGCGCACCTTGCAATAATGAAGCGCCAGCCGATGGCAAAGGCATGCTGCCACGCCCACCCGCCGCACGCAACGGCTTTCGCACTCGCGGGCAAGACTCCGCCGCGCTGCGTCAATCCCGAGACGGAAATCTTTATCGGTCAGGTAGGCCTTGCCGACTACGGCACTCCCGGAACACAGCATATGGCAAACGCCGTCGGCGAATGCGGCGTAAAGCACGACTGCGTGTTTATGGTCAACCACGGTGTCATGACTTGGGCAAACGACATCGAAACGGCTTTCTGGAAAATGGAAAACGTAGAGGCTCACTGCTTTACGTCTATGCTGGCGTTCCAAATCGGCGGGCCGCGCCACTTCTCCGAAACCGACGCCAAGGAGCTTGTCAAAATCAGAAGCGCGATGGGAATGGTAGACCAGACAAGCCTCAAGGAATGCAACCTCTGCGACAGCAAGGACGAATTCCGCCCCGCTTGCGTGTGCAATTCAAAGCGCGAACAGCCCGCAGGCTACGACTGCGACGCCGAAAAGCTCGTGCAGAAAATTACACAAATGATAATGTCGGAAATCAAGAAATAATAATTTTTTCTTCCACGGAAAGGGCGCGTTTTTACGCGTCTTTTTTTTGTGCCTTCGCCGTTGCTGTCGGGCGCGTTAGGCGTCCATTGAACGCTCTTATGCTTTGCGATCGGGCAGGGCGGGAATTGATGTAAAGGCGCAAAGCCGTCGGGCGGGCGCAGAGGCGGGCAGGGGGCGTTTTGCGAAAGCGCTAAAATTTCGCATTCAAACGTGCGTGAAAAGTCTATGAATTTCGCCCCCGCGCTTTTTGTTGTTGATAAGTTCCGTCTTTAAATATAACGCTTGCAATTATGAAAAATTTTCTGAAAGCATTTGCGGGTATCGGCGCGGCTCTTTTGATTTCGGCTTGCGCTGCGGAAAAACAGCCGACAAACGCCGAAACATTGGGCGCAAAAATCGGCGCGGAAAAATCTCTTGTGGCGTTTTGGGATTTCTCGAAAAGCTCGGCAGACGGCTGCCGCGACACCCGCAACAACTTCTTCCTGCGCGGCAAAGGCGGCGTTAAAAAAGTTTCCGGCGACGGCGTCTTCGGCGCGTCATGCATGGAATTTAACGGCGAGAGCGCGTATCTTACAATGCCCAAAAGCGAAGTCGGCGCGCTCGACATAACGAAAAAAGTCACCGTCATAGCGTGGGTCAAACGCGCTTCGGGCAAGCACAACTGTTTTGTCGCGGGCTTGTGGAACGAACATTCCGACGGCGGAAAACGCCAGTACGGGCTGTTTGTCTCCCTCCCGTATTACAACGGCGCGGACAAGGTTTGCGGGCACATTTCAAAAAACGGCAAGGCAACGCCGCCGTTTCCGTATTCGGTCGACTACAGTTGCAGTGTTCAAAAAGTGCCCGTGGACGAATGGGTGCAGGTTGCAATGACGTATGACGGCAGGGAGATAAAGTCGTATCTCGACGGCGTTTTTGTGGCATCGCAGCCCGAGCTGATTCAGCACACGAAAGGTTTTGCGGGGTATCCCGAAGGTCTTGTGCAGAGAAAAAATCCCTACTATTTCCCCGACGGAATGGGCAGCAACGGTTCGGATTTTACCGTAGGTTCGGTTTTGCTAAAGCGCGGAATGGGCAATTTTTTCCACGGGAGAATTGCGGGTGTAGCCGTATTTAACGACATTGTAGACCCCGCGCGGTTTGTCTGCGAGAAACGGTAGGCGCGCGGCAATGCAATTTAGGCGCAAAAAATGCTTGATTTTTGTCGGAGGATTGTGGATACTCCGACTTTCAATTATTTGAAAAACGTTCTTTGCTCGAGTGGTGAAATTGGTAGACACGCATGATTCAGGTTCATGTGCATTTGCTTGCATGAGGGTTCGAGTCCCTCCTCGAGCACGGCAGACAAGCCCGCAATCTCATTGAGGTTGCGGGCTTGTCTATTTGTTGCGGCGCGGCGTTTGTCGGACGCTGGCGGTTTGTGGCGGAGTGAGTCCCAAATCCGCGTAAAAATTGGTTCTCCCGTGCATTTATATTGACAATTTGGGGTTCATTTGTCTAGATATCGATACAGAACCGCAATAGGGCGTTTCTAAAAAATTAAAGGCTAAAATTATGAAAAAATCGTTACTTCTCTTGGCTGGCATTGCCGCCGCAACAATGTTCTCGGGTTGCGCTTCGACAATCCCCCATGGCATCATTTACACCGATGTCAAAGTTCCCGTATCGGCTACGGCAAATGAAACCGGCTCGAAAGTCGGCAAATCCTACTGCAAGAGCTTCGTCGGCTTTGTAACTATCGGCGACGCCAGCGTTGAAGCCGCAAAGAAAAACGGCGGAATTACAAAGGTTGTGTCCGTAGACTGGAAGGCGAAGAGCGTTTTGGGTCTCGTAGGCGAATACGAATGTATCGTCAGAGGCGAATAATTTAGCATTTTTGCGCGCGGGTGAAAATCCCGCGTGCCGATTTCCGAGCACTGCCGCAGGTGGTGCTTTTTTTGTTGCCGAAATTTTCGGGTTTGGTTTGTCGTTTAGTTTTTTTGCGGCGTTTCCGAAGTATTAGTAGCCGAGGGGGCGATTTCTTTGTTGCCCGTGCATTTTGGCGTTTGTGTGTTTGTTTTGTTCGCGGAGGGTGGGGCGAAAACAGGCGCAAAAAAAGTGCAGTCCGAAGACTGCACTCAAAGTTTTTGCGAAATTTAGCGTCTTATTTCGAGGCTTCTTCAACCGCGACGGCAACGGCAACTGTAGCGCCGACCATCGGGTTGTTGCCCATGCCGATAAGACCCATCATTTCGACGTGCGCGGGGACGGAGGACGAACCTGCGAACTGGGCGTCGCCGTGCATTCTGCCCATGGTGTCTGTCATACCGTACGAAGCGGGGCCCGCCGCCATATTGTCGGGGTGCAGGGTTCTGCCCGTGCCACCGCCCGAAGCAACGGAGAAGTACTTCTTGCCGTTTTCGATTGCCCATTTCTTGTATGTGCCTGCAACGGGGTGCTGGAAGCGTGTCGGGTTTGTCGAGTTGCCCGTGATGGAAACGTCAACGCCTTCCTTTATCATGATGGCAACGCCTTCGTTTACGTCGTCGGCGCCGTAGCAGCGAACTTTCGCCTTGTCGCCGGTGGAGAAGGGGGTTTCCTTGAGGATTTTCAGTTCGCCCGTGTAGTAGTCATACTCTGTTTCAACGCTCGTGAAGCCGTTGATTCTGGAGATGATGTAGGCGGCGTCTTTGCCCAAGCCGTTGAGGATAACGCGCAGGGGTTCTTTGCGAACCTTGTTTGCCGTCTTGGCAATGCCGATAGCGCCTTCGGCTGCCGCGAACGATTCGTGGCCCGCGAGGAAGCAGAAGCACTTTGTCTGTTCGCGCAGAAGCATTGCGCCGAGGTTGCCGTGTCCGATACCGACCTTGCGCGTGTCGGCAACCGAACCGGGAATGCAGAACG
>DAVZIV010000180.1:0-3682 GCA_052273125.1 Candidatus Merdousia sp.
CAAACACATCGCGCACGCACAATATTTTAAAATATCACTCACAATCAACACCTCCGGCGCGTTTGAAAACCTCCGCAACACCCGCCACTCCGACAGACGGCAGCATTACGTACTTTGCGTCCACAAAAAATATCCTCGAATTGCGGGCGGCGGCGGTGGAACGCCACGCGGCGTCTGTTTTGAAAAGGTTCTCCATCGCCGCGCGTTCCCCCCCCGTTGCAGCCGCGGCGAATATTACTTCGGGATTCGCCTTGACGACAAATTCCCTGTGCAGCATTGGCCACGCCCCTCCCGCCGACTGCGCACAGTTGGCAAAACCGAAACGCTCCATCAAATCGGAGACAAACGAGCCCTTCCCCGCCGCGACAGACGCAAATACGAAGAGCGCGCGCCGCCCTCCGCCGAGATTTTGCGGCGCTGTCCTTGCGCGGAATTCGTCGGCCACTTGCCGAGCGCGCCCGTCCCTGCCGCAGACCGCGCCTATGAGGCGCACGTTTTTTTCTATGTTGTCGAGTCCGTCGGCATGGACGGCAAAAAAATTCACGCCGCAGCTTTCCAAGCGCGCGCGCACGGATTTGTCGGCAATTTCGGAACAGACAACCGCGTCGGGGCGCAGGGATACAATGGCTTCGTAATCGGGCGAAAAAACCGAGCCCACGCACCTCGCATTCCGCCCGACATTCGGGGAAAACGAGGACACGCCTACGAGATTTTCCGCGGCACCGACGCGCGCGGCAATATCGGCGACTGCGGGCGTAAGCGCCACTATTCTGGGATTTTCGGGAATGTCGAAAACGCGCCCCGTTGCGTCGGCTATTTCGGCGGGGAAAACGCGCCCCGCCGCCAGAAAGATAAACGCGAATACTGCCGCAATACGCCTCATTTATTCCTGAGAATATCCTCCAATTTAAGCCCCGTGAGCGAATCTATCGCCCTGAAAAAGTACACGAACGCCGCAATCAAAACAACCATTGTAGGCAGCACTATCACGGGAAACGAAAGCGCCGTCATTGTGCCCAGCTGGCTGTTGAATTCGGGCGTTCCCGCGGGGTCTTTGAAAATGACCGATGCAAGCGCAAAATTCAGGACAGAACTAAGCAGAAACGAAGACGCCACAAGGTATGTAAGCGTTTTCATTTTGCGGTCGAACGCCGCCTTTGCGCCGCGCGCCTCCACGGCTGCTTCGAGCTTTTGCACGTCGAAAACCGAGTCGTTCAGAACGAACATTTTTGCAAGAGGGCGGCGCGTGCAGGCCGTGCACAAAACGGCAATCCCCAAGACGAGCGGCACCGCGCCCTCCTTGAATATTATCCATTCGCGCGAGAGGTTCAGCAGCCCCACTCCGCCGGTGAGCAACACGCTGACAAATCCGACTGCCGAAAAGAAATTGCACGCGCGGCGGCGGAGGAAATCCCACACGCCGTAGCAGAGCGGGCAGAGAATTGCGACCGAAAATATCGCTATGTCCGCGTGCTGCCACGCGGCGAAATCGGGCAGAAGGCGCTCGGCAACCGCGCGCCCCTTTATCAGCAACAAACACGGCGTAACGATGTTGAACCCCATGTTGAGCCAGAAATTTTCCGCCTTATTTTGTCCCTGACTTTGCTGCATTTTCGAGCGAAATTTCAAAGAGTTTCACATGTTTGTTTTCAAAGAGAATGCGCTTGTCAAGCGGAAGCCCGAAGTTGCCGAACGCGAGCGAATGCCTGCCGTTGACTACAACCCACATTTTGCCCGACTTTTCAAGTTCGGCTTTCAGCGCCGCTGCGTCGGGGAAAATCCTGTCCGCGTGGGCGGATTTTTCGCGCATCCAGCCGAAGTACTGTTCCGTAGGCGGTTCGCCCAAGAGCGCGGGAAGTTCGTCGAGCCAAACGGGCAGGTCTTGAAAATACCCGTAGTCGAACGCAACAGCCACTTTTTCGCCGTGGCGGTTTTTCAAAATGTATTCGGCAACGCGCTCGCTGTTCATACGCTGCCCAAGCCCCGCGTTGAGGTTTATCGAAAGAATCAAAACCACGAGACCGAATGCGGCAACGCGCCAGAATTTCGCGTTGTCGCGGCGCGCGTAGCGCATTGCAAAAAGCGAAACAATAAGCAGAATTGCGGCGGTGATAAACACGGTATACCAACCGGCGGCTATAACGGCGTCGTCAATGGGCTTTTTCTTTAGAATGAAAAACGCCACAACAAGAGCCACGGCACCGACTATTCCCGATATGCCCAACATCGTATTTTCCACCGAGATATTCAGCTTTGCGCGGTTTTCCCAAGCCTTCGCCCCCCATACGCCGACGACAAACGCAAACGCGGGGTATATCGCGGTGATGTACGGCACGAGTTTTGAGCTTGATAGTGAAAAGAATGCAACGATGAAGCAAATCCAGATTGCCATATAGAGGAAATCGTTGCGGCAGCCGCGGGCGTCCACAGAGCCGCCCGAAATCGTGTTTTTAATTATGCGCGGCAGGAAGAAAATCCACGGAATTGCACCCGCCGGCGCGATGGCAAGAAAGAACCAAAACGGCTGGGCGCGCATGCTCGTTTCGGGGTCGATATAACGCAGCAGGTGCTCGTGAATGAAGTAGTACCAGAAAAAGCCCTGCCCGTCGGGATTTTTCGAGAAGACGCCCTCTGCGCCCGCAGTTGCGGGATTTGCAATCGAGACCAAAACGTGCCACGGAATGGTTATCGCAAAAAATGCCAAAATGCCCAAAAGAACAAAAAGCCAGTCCCGGGCAGCTATGTTTTTAAAGAATGACATCACGGAGGAAATTCCGCCGCTTACAACGTACAAAAACGCAACCGCGCACGGAATGAGAATGCCTATTATGCCCTTTGTCATAACCGCAAGCGCCATAAAAACGAAGAACGCGGCAAACAAAACGCTCCTGAAAATTCCGCTTTTCTTGACGGCGACAATGAACGAAAACATAGCCCCCGCCATAAACACCGACACAGCCATATCCAATGTCACAATCAAGCCGATTACGTAGTATAGAATGGACGTTGCAAGCACGAATGCCGAAAACCACCCCGCCCTGCGCCCGTACAAAGCGCGCGCCGCCGCGTACGTCATGCAAATGCCCAAGACCGCCGTCAGCGACGACGCAAACCTTATGGAAAACCTGTTGTAGCCCATCGCCTTCATCGACGCGCACTGCATCCAGTAAAAAAGCGGCGGCTTGTAAAAATACGGCAGCCCGTTGAGGCGCGGCGTGATGTAGTCGCCCGAAGCTATCATCTCGCGCGGAATCTCGGCATATCTGCCCTCGTCGGGATTGGCGAGCGGGCGAAAAAATGCGAACCCCAAATACAAAACAAGTCCGGAGACGAAAATTAAAAACAAATCCTTGAACCAATTGCCTCTACTATTTTCCATAGCGCGCATTCTACACTATATCTCCCCCACCCTGTAAAGCCAAAAAACGCGCGGGGGAGCGTAATGGTTGGCGTGTCGTGGTTTTATTCCAAGAACAAGGGACACTTTCGTCGCCCTTTTCTTTTTATAAAAACCTAAACTTTTTTCGCCGCGCCACAAGATGGAAACGCACCTGCGCCCGCGCCACAGGAACGAAACCCTCTCGAGCGGGAAAACGCGGCTTTGGAAGCAGCTGACGGCACGCGGCGTGCTGATATGTACGCGAGCAGTGGCAGGTGATTCCGAAACGCGTTTTTAAGCCAA
>DAVZIV010000181.1:0-3647 GCA_052273125.1 Candidatus Merdousia sp.
AGCGGAATCGAAACGGACGGCGGAGCGGAGCGGTTGAAAGACAGGCGGCTGCCCTTGCGCACGTTGCCGTAAAGCGTGAACTGGCTGACCACAAGCGCCCCGCCGCGGGTATCAAGAACGGAAAGATTCATCTTGCCGTCGGCGTCTTCAAATATCCGCAGGGCGGAAATTTTGCCCGCGAGCCAATCTACATCGTCGGAAGTGTCGCCATTTGCAACGGCGAGAAGAACGAGCAGCCCCGCGCCGATTTCCCCCCGAAGTGCGGCGCGCCGCGCCATCCGAAATATCCACGCGCGCGCACTTTACGCGCTGGATTACCGCCCGCATAGCTCCACGCGCATTTTGAGGGTGTCCGTCGATTTCGGCGCGGCAAAGCGCAGGGGCTTTGTGGCGCAATTCGGCGGGGCGAGCCACGGTTCAACGGCGAAGAAATCCCCGTCGCCGTCGCGCGGTTTGCCCCACGAAACAACAACCAGCGACGGGTCGGGTTTGCGGTTGTCGTTTATTGTAATGTCTATGGCGCCGCCGCCCTCGCGGACGATTTTAAGCTTGCCAGTTTTCAGACCGCAGAGAATGCGCCCGACCATTTCGCCGTCGCCGAAGGACATTTTGTCGAGATTCTTCAGCTCGTAGCGCGTGCCGTCGCCTACGTTGTAGGTGGAGCGTGAGGCGTCGGTTATCAGGCGGTATTTGCGCTTGGATTCGCCCTTTACCCACGGAATTGTAAAGTACGGGTGGAAGCCGCCGCCCCACGGCATCGGCTCGTCGCCCTTGTTTTCAAGAACCATCTCGCAAGTAAACGACGTTTCGCCGAATTCGTAGCGCACGTACATATTGTAGTTGTACGGGTACGCCTCGAGGCATTCGGGCTCGGGAACGAATTTCATTTTCAGCGCAGTGTCGGAAGAATACGCGACATCGAACTTCCCCACCCACGCGTAGCCGTGGCGGCGCATAACTCTGACATCGCCGCGCGGCGTGCGCCAAATATCGGGGGTTCTGCCGACAAACGAAGTGCTCGGGAACGGGAATATCACGGGGTTGCCGCCGAAAACGTCGCCCATTGCCCTGCCGCCGCAGATGTCGGGATTCGTCCACGGAATCACGCTGCGGACGGAGGAGTCGGCATTTTTGATGTCCCAGGAAAGCAGGCGCGCCCCCTCGAACGGATTTACAATGAATGCGGAATTGCCCACCCCGAATCTGTAAAGAGATACGTTGTTTCTTTTTATGATGTCCATTTTCCCTGCAAGATTTCCAAAATACACGCTCCGACTGCGCGCCCCGCCCCGCGGTGTTTCGGCTTTCGGGGCGAATGAGAACGCTGCCGGCGCAAGGCTACATTATGCGGTCGGCGTCTTTCCAGAGCGCCTCTATTCCGTAGAGTCCGCGCTGTTCTGGCAGGAAGATGTGCACCATGAAATCGAACGCGTCGACGACAACCCAGCCGCTGCCCTCGTTGAACTCCCTGCCGACGGACTTCACGCCGAGTTCTTTGAGCGTCGCCAAAAGCTCGTTTGAAAGCGCCCTCAAATGCGGTTCGGAATTTGCCGTTGCAAGAAGAAAGTAATTTGTGATGGGAGATTTTCCCCTGACGTCGAGAACTTTGAGGTCTTCGGCCTTTTTGTCGTCGAGAGCCTGATAGCACTTTTTTACGATGTCCAACACGGGGTCGGCGGCTTCGAGTTTTTTGGCTGCCGATTTTTTTGCCGCTGTTTTCTTGACAGCGGTTTTCTTGGCGGGCGCTTTTTTGGCTGCCGCAACTTTCCCGACGGCGGTTTTCTTTGCCGCCGTCTTTTTTGCAGCGGGCTTCTTAACGGCGGCGGCTTTCTTTGCCGCAACTTTTTTAACCGCAGTTTTTTTCACTGCTGTTTTCTTGGTTGATGTTTTTGAGGCGGGCTTTTCAGCCGCAGTTTTTTTTGCGGAAGCTTTTGTGTTTTTCGTCATTATAATAGCGTTTGTTTATATAAGTTATGGTCTTTTATATAGGAAATTACGTCGGCGTCGAGCATTGAATTTAAAAATTTTCCCTCCGCGGCGAGGCGGCGGATTTCCGAAGAGCTAAGCGGCGACAATTCAAAATCCATGAACTTCACTTTTGCGCGTTGCGGCAGAAGCGGTTTGTCCGCCGCGCAGTCGGGACGCCCCGCGCAGGCAAATTCAACAAGAGTGCATAGCTCGTCAATGTCTTTCCATTTCGACAATTTGGCAATGTGGTCGCCACCGATAATCCATATCAACCTTGCATTTTCGCCGTATTTTTGCCGAAGGTATCGCGCGGTGTCTATCGAGTAGCTCACGCCCGCGCGCTCGATTTCAAAGGTCTCTATGCGGCAGTTTAACGGAAGTTTTCCGACGGCCATTTTCAGCATTTCAAGCCTGTCCCGCGCCGAGGCGCAAACCGCGTCGGGCTTTAGAGCGGCCTGTCGGGCGGGCACGAACAGCAATTCCGACAGTCCGCACTGTGCGAACGCCGCGGCTCCGAGTGCCGTATGCGTCAGGTGGACGGGGTCGAAACTGCCGCCCAATATGCCGATTGCGTCGCCTGTCATTTCTTTTAATTTCGTTTTTTTTCGGAAAAAAATCAACTTTTAATTTGTTATTTGAAACAAAAGCTGTCAATATGTCGCCGATTTTACAAATTATGAGATATTCAATAGGTATAGACATTGGCGGAACGGGAACAAAGCTCGGCGCCGTTGACGAAAACGGCAGAGTTTTGAAAAAGCACGAATTCAAAACGACCGACTATAACGACTTTGCATCGTACATGCACGGCTTGGTTGAAGCCATCAAAAAACTCCAGCATTCGCAGGAGGGCAAGTGTGTGGGCATTGGCATTGGCGCGCCCAACGGCAACTACTACAAGGGCACTATTGACTATGCGCCCAATTTGCCTTTCGGGCTTTGTGCGCCCATTGTCGAAACACTCAGAAACGCGCTCGGGCTAAAGCACATCTATCTCAGCAACGACGCCAATGCTGCGGCCGTCGGCGAAAAAATCTACGGCGGCGGGAAGAATCTCGACCACTTCATTCTAATCACACTCGGCACGGGGCTTGGCTCGGGCATTATTATTGACGGCAAGCTGCTTCTCGGCGCCGACGGTTTTGCCGGCGAGCTCGGTCATGTCTGTGCCGTTCCCAACGGCAGAATTTGCGGCTGCGGAAAGCGCGGCTGTCTTGAAGCCTACGCCTCCGCAACGGGCATAAAAAGAACCTTCTTGGAGATGCTTTCAAAGTACAACGGCGAATCAATCATAGCCAACAAGACTTGGGACGAGCTTGACGCCCGCGTAATTGAAGACGCCGCCCGCGCAGGCGACAAGCCCTCCATTGAAACCTACAAGATAACGGGGTCAATTTTGGGAAGGTGTCTTGCCGACTTTGTACATTTCTCGCGTCCGTCTACGATATTTCTCTTCGGCGGCCCTGTAAAAGCCGGAGACCTCATTTTCAAGCCTGCGCGCGAAGCTCTCGAGCAGAATCTTATGCCCGTATTCAAGGGCAAGGTAAAGGTTTTGCCCTCCGAGCTTCCCTTTGGCGATGCTGCCATTCTCGGCGCGTCCGCCATGGTTTGGAGTGCCGTTTCCTCCGAATAATTTTTTCTTTTGGCGCGGGGGATTTCGCGGACGCGAAATATTTCCC
>DAVZIV010000182.1:0-3583 GCA_052273125.1 Candidatus Merdousia sp.
ACGCAAAGATTTCGGAATAAAAAGGCGTCAAATTGCACTTAAAAACGCGGCTTTGGAAGCAGCTGACGGTGCGTGGCGTACTGAAAAGTACGCCAGCAGTGGCAGATGATTCCGAAACGCGTTTTTAAGCCAATTTCACGCCTTTTATTTTATAAGTGCATAGTTGACCGGCGCAACTTTGCGCCCCTCAAACTCGAATTCAGTCTTGTTGTAGTTCGACACAATCCTCTCGCCGTTGCTGAACGTAGTCAGGAAAACGCCGTCGGCAAGCTTGCGGTGGTCTTCAATAAACTCGAACTGCAAATGGCGCAGCGGGCGGTAGAAGTCGTACATTTTTTTGAGGACGGGCAGCGTGCGCTCCCTCACAACGTAGACAATCGGGCGGGCGCCGAATTCGGCAAGCTTTACCAAATCTTCGGGCGAATTTTCGTACACGCCGAACATCGGGTGGTTCTGGGTTACGCGCCCTGGGGTACTTACAACTATTCCGTGATAGACAATCTCCCAAACGGGCAAAATGCCCTCTACAAGAGTGTTTTTAACTATGCCGCCCTTGTAGATGTCTACCCCCCAGCGCCTCTTCATCTGATAGTCCATCGAGCTTACATAGTTGATATAGTCGAGATTGCCCATGCAGTGGTCGAAACCGCATTCGCTCGCCGTTCCGCCGAAGAGCTTGCGGGCGTACTTGAGAATCGCGTTGTGGTATTTTGCAATTTCGCCGCGGTTGGCGGGGTGCTTGGGGTCGAAACACGCAGGCGGCGGAAGTGCCGAAAAAACGTCGATGTAGTACGAATACTTGAAGCCGAGCTTGCGCGTGCGTTCCATTTGTTTTTTGATGAAAAGATTCCAAGAGCGCTTTATGCAAATGTAGTACATGTTGCCGCCCGCCAGAACGCCGTTGCAGCGCAACGAGCCGTTTTTGTTCTTGGCGATGAAGTCCATATTCCACATTTTTGAAACCGTGTAGGCGTCGGTGTGGTTGGCGTTCGCCGAAAGCAGCATTCCGTAGTCTTCGCCCGTTTTGAGAAGCTTGCGCAAGCCCTCTTCGCCGCCGAACGCTTCGGGAATGGGGAAGACGCTCGGCGCGGCGCCGTCTGCGCCGCCGTACTGCCAGCCGGAAAGCACAATGGTGAGATCGGTCATTCCCGCGTCTTTAATCTTGCCCAAAAGTTCTCCTGCTTGATCGAAGGTGAGATGCACGTCCATTTTCGGCTCAGTCGCGGGAGTGAAATCCGCCATCTGGTAGTCTTTGGGATTTTTCTTCATTCCGAAGTCGGCAATTCGCGCAAGGACATTTCCGGCGATTTTCTGCAGAACTTCGTTGTTCTTGGCGCGCTCGCGCAGGGGAACGATTTCGCCCGCGGCAAGACGCTTGTTGCGGTAGACCTTCGCCATATCGACATATGTGGCGGAATCGGGAAGTGTGTGGAAATCTATGGAAATGTCTTCGTACGCACCGTACGAGCCCCCGAACCCCCAGCGCATTGCGACTTTGTAAAAACCCTTTTCGTCAATTCTTACAAACGCCTGCATATCGCTCTTCATTCCGTCGGCAATGGCGACGAACGTTTCCTTGGGGCTTTTGACGCCGATAAACGGCATTACACACCTGTCGATTCTGTAGGTTCCGGATTCGTGCTTGAACGTGCCGTAGTCGCCGCGCGGGAAAATCCAGTAGCCCTCGCTGCCCTTTTTTACCACGGCGGAATCGGCTATTACTTCGATGAAATTTATGTCCTTAGGGACGTCGCCTTTGGGAATTACAATGCGCGAAACATTGTCGGCGACCTTCTCTGCATTGTAGCGCTTGGCGTACGGCTTTGTGCTTTCGGTTATAAAAACGCAAATAGCCGACTCGACCGCGAACGCGCCGACCGCCGCGGACAGGCATGCCGCGCCGAAAATAAATTTAAATAATTTCATATAAATTCTCATCCTTATTATTGCAGAATGATAAAAACTAATACGATTGAAAAGCGCGAAGAAAACAAAAAAGAACGGTAGCGGAAACTTCCGCCGTTACCCGTATAAATAACGAAAAAAAATGCCAATGTACCGATGCGCCGGAACGTTTCGGCGTATCGGCGTTGCGGGGACGGGGCGAAACAACACCCCGCCCGCGCGGAGACCGCGCGCTACCTACCTGCGTCGGCGCACAAACGCAAAGGCGATAGCCAGAGCGCCGAATGTCGCGGCGTACGCGGCAGGCTCGGGAACTATGTTGAGGTAGATGCCGCTTGCGCCGTCGGAATCAAATCTGTACAGCGAAGAGTCGATTACCTTGCCGTCTATCGTAATTGTGCCAAGCGTTGACTCGACCAATTCGGCAGTGGCGTCCGTAAAGTGGATTTTGTCGTTCTGCCAATCAAATCCCTCCTCAATAAAGATGTTGAATGTGCCGTTGCTTGCGCCTTCGCCGTACCGTATGCCGCTAAAGGTAATGGCGTTGCCGTTGGTGTACAGGTCTACGACTACGTCGTTACTTGCGAACCAAAGATTGTTGAAAGTCTGGTCGGCATACATTTTCATAGTGATGTTGCCGTCGGAAGCGCCCTGCAAGGCAAGAACGCGCGGCGTGCCCGCCTCGTCCTGAACGAGCGCGTTTTTGGCTCTGAAAATCACGGTAGAGCCTCCAGACAAAGCCACCCAGCGCGTAACGAATCCCTTTTCAACTCCCAAATCAAGCACGCCGCCCTTATAGACGTTGGTCGATGCGTTCGTAATAAGATACTTGCCGCCGGTTTGAACCAAAGTTCCGCGAACGTCCAGATTTTTACCGGACGTGACATTGCCGCTTGAAAGATTCAGAATGCCCGTAAAAGAACTTCCCGCAGTCAAAGCGAGCGTTCCGCCCTGAACGTTCAAAGTCCCCGCAAGAACAGCGCTCTCGGCTGACGAGAAATTCGCGCCCGCAGCCAAATTCAATACGGAAGATGCATCGGTTGTGAGTTTCCTTACGCTAAAAGTATTGCTCACCGTCAAATTCGACCCTTGAATGGCGTAGGCAGCCTTGGAAAAATCCGTTTCCGCCCCGACGTAGAGTTTTGAATTCGTGTTCCTTGTGGACATTGTGTCGAAGTCGGAAACTATTTTTCCCGCACCAGTTATTACCAAGTCGCCCGTGCCCTTCGATATGCCGTTGTTGCCGAAAAGTTCCTTGCCCGTATCGCTGGAGACGTCGAAGTACATCTGAGCGCCGTCGGCAAGGTATACCGTTCCCTTAGACGTGACGCCTTCGCCAGAACGCGGAGAATACCAAATTCTATTCCACGTTCCGGTAATTGTAAGCGTTGTGTCTCCAGTTCCCGTGAAGGCTACTGTGCCCGCGACATTATCGACAGTCGTATCCGAATTGATATTGAGTGCAAACGTCGATGCCATGCCTGCGGCAAGTATCGACACCGTTGATAGATAGCTTTTATATTTCATAAACTTGTTTAGTTCGTAGCCAAAACTACCCCCCCCCAGCAATTTGCAAGTTTTTTTTGTAGCGCGGCGATTTTTTTTGCTGCCGCAAAAAATTCCCGCCTCTTTGCTTGGGATTTTCCTCGTGTTATAAGTTTTGTTTTTTATATTTTTG
>DAVZIV010000183.1:0-3560 GCA_052273125.1 Candidatus Merdousia sp.
TTCTGCCGATGAAAAAGCGCTTCGCCACACAGCCCGAGCTTGAAAAAATGGCAAAATCCGTTCCCCTTAGAATAAATTTCGGGCACAAACCCTACAACCGCAAGACCGCCCGCGTAGACTTCTACCCGCGCGGCGGCAAGCCCTTCAAAGACGAAAAGTACTGCATAGACGCCCAGAAAGAGGAAGACCTTCCATATGTGCAGCTCTCGTTTGCCGACGGCATGAAGGAAATGCAAAAAATAAAGGATTACGGCATCGAAGAAGCCGCCATCTGCATTTGCGGCTGGCAGACGGGCGGCTACGACGGACGCTGTCCATCGGTCTTCCCCGTCCTCCCCGAAGCGGGCGGCGAAAGCGCCCTCAAGCAGATGATTGAGTTCGGGAAAAAACTCGGCTACGTAATCGACGGGCACGACAATTACACCGACGCCTTCACATGCTCGCCCGATTGGTCGCCCGACATCATTTCAAAATCGCCCGACGGCAAGCTTGAATACAACGGCGCGTGGGCGGGTGGCAAGGCCTACAACTTGTGCCTCGTCAACGCATGGGAAAAGTTCATTCCCTCGAATATGGAACGCACCGCAAAATTAGGCTTTAGCGGCGCACACTACATAGACGTGTTCACCGCAGTTTCCCCCTACCGATGTTTTGACCCCAAACACCCCGCCACGCGCAGACAGGCGGGCGAAGTCCAAAAGAAAATCGCCCAGCTCTGCCGCGAAAAGTTCGGCGGCTTTGCCTCTGAATGCGGTTTCGACCACTTCATCGGTCAGGTGGACTACATCAACTACGTGAATGCGTATATGCGTTCGAAATACGTCAATAAAAACAAGGTACTTCAGTTTGTGGACAAATTCGTTCCATTCTGGGAACTCGTCTACCACGACATTGTTTTGCACACGTCCGACAGAATGATGCAGGAAGCCCTCACGCAGGAAAACAACCTGCGCCTCATAGAATTCGGAAGCAGACCCATCTTCTACATCGTCAACGACCGCACCCTCCCCGACATCAAAAAAGCCTACGATCAGTTCAGGAAACTGCGCCACTTGCTGCTTGAGGAAATGCTCTCGCACAAAGAGCTTGCCGAAAACGTATTTGAAATCAAGTACGGCGACGGCAGCGTTGTTGTTGTAAACCGCTCGCAAAAGGCGTTCTACTACAATGGCGAAAAAGTCAATGCCATGAATTACAGGCTCTTCAACCCGTCGATACTCCAAAAGGCGAAAAATTTGATTTCGTCCTTGAATATAAAATAAACAATCTATATGATAAAAACCTATGAATAAAATTCTATTTTTTGCAGTTTCGGTATTCGCCGCGGTTTCGGCGTATGCCATAGACTCGGTAGTAATACGGACAACCCTCCCCGACAACAGGGTTGTCAGCAAAACCGTCAAGACACAAAAAGTTTCCGACGGCGTTTCAAAGCTGGTAATCAAGGCTTCCGAAATAGACAAAAGCTGCAAGTACTTCGATGTTCTCGCAGACAACGCCGTCGCCAAGAAGGGCGACAAGGGCTTCTGGATTCTCAACCGCGGAGACTTGGGCTACTTCAACAAGCAAAACGGACAATACCACGCCTCGCAGGCCTATATGTACCTGCCCTACTATGCGATGAAAACTCCAAAGGAGACTTTCATCGCCATTATAGACGGCATGCGCTTTGAATTTGCCGTGCACGTAGACGTTGTAAACGGCAACTATAAAATGTATCCGCGCTGGTTCATTGAAAGGATGGGATTCGAGCCGTACGAAGACATAACAATAACCTTCTACACGCTTCCCGCCGATGCCGACTACAACCAGATGGCAAAGACCTACCGAAAGCACAAATTCGAGCGCAACCCCGACATTCTGCCGATGAAGAAGCGCTTCGCCACACAGCCGTATCTGGAGCAGATGGCAAAATCAATCCCGCTTAGAATGGGCTTCGGCGGCAAGAAATTCGACCGCAAGACCGACAGCATCAACTTCTATCCGCGCGGCGGCAAGCCCTTCAAAGACGCGAAATACGGAATCAACGCCGAAAAGGAGGAATACGCCCCGTGGGCGGTTCCCTTCGCCGAAGGCATGAAGACCATGCAGAAAATCAAGGACTACGGCATTGACGACGCCGCAATCTGCATTTGCGGCTGGCAGACAGGCGGCTACGACGCCCGCTGCCCCACTGTCTTCCCCGTACTCCCAGAAGCAGGTGGAGAAAACGCCCTCAAACAACTAATTCAGTTCGGACAAAAACTCGGCTTTGTTGTAGACGGGCACGACAACTATACCGATGCGTTCACCTGCTCGCCCGACTGGTCGCCCGACAACATTTCCAAATCCCCCGACGGCAAGCTTGAATGCAACGGCGCGTGGGCGGGCGGCAAGGCGTACAACTTGTGTCTCGTCAACGCGTGGGAAAAATTCCTGCCCTCCGACATCGAAAGAGTTGCAAAGCTCGGCTTCCGCGGTGCACACTACATAGACGTATTCACAGCAGTCTATCCCTACCGCTGCTACGATCCCAAGCACCCCGGCAACCGCAAGCAAGTCGGCGAAATCCAGAAGAAAATCGCCCTGCTCTGCCGCGAAAAATTCGGCGGCTTCTCCTCGGAATGCGGCTTCGACCACTTCATCGGTCAGGTAGACTACATCAACTACGTAACCGCCCCCATGCGCGCAAAATACGTCTACAAGAACAAGGGAATGCAGTTCGTAGATACGTTCGTGCCCTTCTGGGAGCTCGTCTACCACGATGTCGTCTTGCACAATACGGACAAAATCACGCAGGAAGTCCTCTCTCAGGAAAACAATTTGCGCCTTGTCGAATTCGGCGGCAGACCGATTTTCTACGGCGTGAGCGAACACAACCTTCCCGATATCAAAAAGGCGTACGACCAGTTCGTCCAGCTGCGCCACTTGCTGCTCGAGGAAATGCTCTCGCACAAGGAGCTTGCCCCCCTCGTGTTTGAAGTCAAGTACGGAGACGGCAGCACGGTTGTTGTAAACCGCTCGCACAAGGCGTATTACTATGACGGCGAAAAAGTCGACGCGATGAACTTTAGGCTTTTCAGCCCGTCGATTCTTCAGAAGGCGAAGAACTGGTTTTCGTCGCTGAACGCAAAATAGACCTCTTTACATCTCGGCGCGGGCATTCCACCCGCGCCTTTTTTAGACGAACAACGAATGACATTTTACAATACAAATGAATAAAATTTCATTTTTTATACTTTCGGCGCTCGCCGCGGCTTCGTCGTACGCAATAGATTCGGTCGTAATACAGACCGCGCTTCCCGACAACAGGGTTGTAAGCAAAACCGTCAAAACCCAAAAGGTTTCCGACGGCGTTTCAAAGCTGGTAATCAAGGCTTCCGAAATAGACAAAAGCTGCAAGTACTTCGATGTTCTCGCAGACAACGCCGTTGCAAAAAAGGGCGAAGAGGGCTTCTGGATTTTCAACCGCGGGCTTCTGGGCTACTTCAACAAAGACAACGGGCATTACTACGCCAACAAGAACTATATGTACCTGCCCTACTACGCAATGAAAACTCCAAAGGAGACTTTCATCGCAA
>DAVZIV010000184.1:0-3519 GCA_052273125.1 Candidatus Merdousia sp.
TTTGCGCAACCGTCGTTGAAATAGACGTCGGCACTAAAAAGGCGGTTTCCATTCAGCAGTTCATAGACCCGCCGTTTAACAATTTGCTTACTGCTGCGCCCGCGCAAGAGGCGTAGCGGACACCGAAAAACGCAAAAAGCCGCAGAATTTGTTTCAGCGGCTTTGTTTTTTGCAATTTTGAAAGACCGACTTTCCCGCGCTATTTTGCGTTCTTGGCGGCATCTTCGTATTCGGCGTCGGAAACGCTTTCAAGCCACGTGTTTTTGTTCGTCTGCGGATTGCATTCAACCGCCAAGTGCGAAAACCACGAATCGGGCGCAGCGCCGTGCCAGTGTACAACGTTCGGGGCGATTTCCACAACGTCGCCCGAGCGGAGTTTGCGGGCGGTCTTGCCCTTTTCCTGATAAAGCCCTTCGCCGCCGACGGCAATGAGAACCTGCCCGCCCGTGTGTCTGTGCCAGTTGTTGCGGCATTTCGGCTCGAACGAGACGTTTGCAATCGGCGCGTTCAAGCGCGCGTCTTTTGTCAGCCGCGCCAAGTACGATTTCCCTGTGAAGAATTTTGCATACGCGGTATTTTCCGCTCCGAATTCAAACGCGCTCGTGTTTTTTCCGCCCAAAACTTCGCTCTTTACAATAGCGAGAATTTCGGCAACCTGCGCATCGGAAACGCCGTTGTGCTTTGCTATGGATATGTGGGCGTCGAGCTGCGGTTTAACGCCGTCGAGCGCGGCAAGCATAGCAACAGTGGCAAGTTCGCGCGTGCGCCAGTCTATGTTGTCGCGCGCGAAAATGTCGCCGAAGAGGTGCGCCTTGAGATATTCGTCTATAGCGGGGGCGAAGTCGAAAAGTTTTCCCTTTACTTCGCGCCCAACAAGTTTCGTTTGATTCGCCGCGCCGAAAACTTTGCTCGAGCCTTCGGGCAGGGGAGACGGCGCTTTGCCTTGGGCGTCTTTGCCGCCGCGCTCGTCAAGCAGCGCCATAAACGTACCGAGGGCGTTGAGGCTGCGCGGGAAGCCGCAGTAGGCGTATAGCTGGACGAGAATTTCCCTGTACTCGTTCACCGATACGCCCGCGTCAAGCCCGTCTGCGAGGGCGCGTTTGAGTCCGCATTGGTCGCCCTTGGCGGCAAACGCCGCCGCGCGGACGATGTTCGTTTCTTTTTTGTCGAGATAGTCCATTGTTGTTGCCTGTGTTTTTGTTGAAATAAATGCGGCGCAAAATGCCGCCAAAATTATTGAGAGTTTTTTCATAATCGGAACGGTTTTGCCGAAACTATATAACGAAACGCCGAAAATGTAAATATACGTTAGAACCTAAAATCTGCCCGATTCTACCGCGAACCGCGTTTTTGCGCTTCGGCAGGATTGGGCAATTTTTAGGTTGTTGTAGGTCTTTACCCGACGGCGGCAATCTGTTAGTATGTCGGGGAATTTATGAGAGTTTGGCGCAAATTCCGCATAGCCTTGAACGCCGCAATGTTCGTTGTACTGTGGTGCTGCGTTGCATTCCGCATCACGGGCGAAACACTACATTCCCTCTTCGGCGCAATATTTGCCGCCCTCTCGGCGTTGCACATTTTTTTCAACAGACGCTGGTTCGCCGCTCTTTTTCGCGGCTCGTACGGTTTCGTGCGCTCGCTGAACGCGCTTGTAAACGCCGCGTTGCTCGCGGCGGCTTCGGCGGTGTGCGTCGGCGGTTTTGCAATGTTCGCCGCGAAAATTTCTGAAACCGGCTACCCTATGTGGTTGCGCAGCGCACACTCTCTTTCGGCTTACTGGCTCTGGATTCTCGCCGCCGCGCACATCGGCTTGCATTGCCGTCTTCCCAAGCGTGCCGCGCCGCGTTTTTTGTGCGCGGTTCTTGCGCTTTTCGGACTGTGGTCTTGGAGCGAACGGGCAATGTGCGAAAAACTCTTCTTGGGCTACTCCTTCGATTTTTGGAATCCCGATACGTCCGCAGCACTGCTCTTCGCGCAGAATTTCGCCGTCTTGTTTTCGGTTACACTGGCGACCCGAATGGCTGTTTGCGCGTTCAATTTTAAACAAAAGAAAGGAAAAATATGAAAAGAAAAACGTTTATAACTTCGCTCGCCGCATCGATATTTGCCGTCGGACCGGCGCTTGCCTACAATCAAAACACAAAGGATAAAAAAATGCTTATAGTCTACTATTCATGGAGCGGCAACACGCGCCGCATTGTCGAATTCATAAAAAAACACACAAATGCCGACGTTCTCGAGCTTGTGCCAGAAACGTCGTACCCGTCGTCCTACAACCGCACGGTGGACATAGCCAAGAAGGAGGTCGACGCAAAATTCCAGCGCCCGCTCAAAAACGCCAAGGCGGATTTGTCCGCCTACGATACCGTGTTTGTCGGCTCGCCCAACTGGTGGGGCACAATATCCTCGCCCGTGCGGACATTCCTGATGCAGAACAATCTTTCGGGAAAGACCGTTGCGCTGTTTATGACCCACGAGGGCAGCCGCACTGGGCGCGCCGAGGGCGACTTGCGCGAAATCTGCCCGTCGTCGAAATTCGACGAAGCGCTCGCCGTGCGCGGCGGTTCCGCAGGCTCTGCGGAAAAAACCGTGCAGAAATGGCTTTCCTCCATCGGCGCAATTTAATTGGTTTTTTACGGTGCGTTATGGAAATTTTAAAAACGGCGGCGTTGGCGTTGATTGCAATCACCGCATTAAATACTAATATATTTGCAGAAAAAAAGGTTGAAAATAATATGAAAAAACTCGAATTGACATCGGATTGGGACAAGGTTTTTCCGAAAAGCCCGAACGTAGACCACAGGAAAATAACCTTTGCCAATAGATACGGCATTGCGCTCGCCGCCGATATGTACATTCCCAAGGGCGTATCGGGGAAATTGCCAGCGATAGCCGTGGCAGGGCCGTTCGGGGCAGTGAAAGAGCAGTGTTCGGGACTGTACGCGCAAACAATGGCCGAGCGCGGTTTTCTGACTATTGCCTTCGACCCCTCCTACACGGGCGAAAGCGGCGGAACGCCCCGCTATGTGGCGTCTCCCGACATCAATACGGAGGATTTTTGCGCGGCTGTCGATTTTCTTTCGACGTATGATGCCGCCGACCCCGAACGTATCGGAATTATCGGCATTTGCGGTTGGGGCGGTATGGCGATAAACGCCGCAGCCATAGACACGCGAATAAAGGCGACTGTTGCCTCGACCATGTACGATATGAGCCGCGTCATCGCAAACAACTACTTCGACAAGGCAACCGAAGACGACCGTTACGCCCTCCGCCGCGCCTTGAACGCCCAGCGTACCCAAGACTATAAAAACGGTTCGTACGCCCGCGCGGGCGGCGTCGCCGATCCGCTTCCCGCCGATGCCCCGCGGTTTGTCAAAGAGTATTACGACTACTACAAGACGCCGCGCGGCTATCATACGCGTTCGCTGAATTCAAACGGCGGCTGGAACAAAACTTCCACGCTGTCGTTTATAAATATGCCGTTGCTGTCCTACGCGGGCGAAATCCGCAGCGCCG
>DAVZIV010000185.1:0-3502 GCA_052273125.1 Candidatus Merdousia sp.
AAAAATGCGGCGAGCGATACCCCCAGCAGCGCCGACGGAAACTTGCGGTGGGAAATCGAGCCGCCAAGCGCCCCCGATTCCGCCCGAACCGCGCAATTATTTTCGGATAATTTCGGTTGCTTTTTAACCACCGCGCTTTTTTTGTAAAGATTGTTGACGGAAAAGCCTATCGCCTTTTTCGGGCAGTTCGGCGCGCAGTCGAAACACAAAACGCACTTTGAAAAATCAATGCGCTTGTTCTTTGCGTCGGCGCACTCCGCCTTGCAAATGCGCTCGCATTTGCCGCACGAGACGCACTTTTGAGCGTCTATGCCGAGCTTAAAAAGCGCGAATTTCGACAAAAGCCCCAAGAGCGCCCCGACGGGGCAAACCGTGTTGCAAAACAGCCGACCGCGTAAAACCGACGCCGCCGAAATTCCCAAGAGAATCAGCAGCGCCGCGCCGAATGCGGCAAAGGGAACTTGCGGGTTTCCGTTGACCGGCGGTACGGCGTAAATGTCGAAGCCGTAAAGGAGGGTACTTGACCAATCGCAAAGGCCCGCAAAAATCGGGTTTACAAACGCTCCGAACACCTTGCCGTAGAGCGAATACGGGTCGAGAAAGCCAAGCAGAGCAACCCAGCCGAAGATTATGCAAACTGTCGCCAGCGCAAGAAAGAAACCCCTGACGGCGGCGCGCGAACGCCTGTATTGCATCGAAAGCGCGCTTTTTGCGAATTTTCCGGCGGCACTCTTTGCAAAAAATTTCCGCCCGAATACAAGCGAAAAGATTTTCCGCAGCACGTCCATAAGTATTCCGAACGCACAGAAAAAAGAGCAGTACGCCCTGCCGAAAAGCAGCGCGCAAACGCAAAATGCAACGAACGCCGCCGCCGAAACGACCGCGCCGCCGCCGAGCCACATTATAAGCGACGGCACAAACTGGGTGTCGGCTACGTCGAGCTTGTAGTAGAGCTTCGGCAGCGCGTGGTAGACGTCCAAAAACTGCGCGCCCATAAGCACAAACACAATCAGGGCTACGGCAACCCTTGCAATGCGCAACTTCTTCATAGCCTCCCCTCCGTGCTATGCCAGCGAAATCCGCTTGACGGCAATCTTCGACAAATCGGCAGTGCCGACGCCGAGCGCCTGAGCTTCGGCAATGTATTTGATGTCGGAAAGCCCGAACGGCGTGCCCATCTTATGAAGCTTCGTCATTGCCGCGAAAATCTGGACGGCGGCGGCGTCGGCGGCTACAATATCCGTTGATATGATTTGATATTTTGCAACAGGCGCGAATTCGGGCGAGCGGCCTATGGGCCCGTAGTCGAGCATTACGCGGTAGGCGTCCACAATGGTGAGCGTCGTCTTCTGGAATGTGGCGTAGTCGGCAACGCACTGTGGCATATCGTGGGTGTGGTACCATTTTCTGTCCCAAACGCAGCCCATATAGTTTTTCATTGCGCAGGTGATTTTCGCGCCGCTGTGGTGCTTGAGCACGGGAATGTTTATGAGAACGTCGGGGTTGACGGCGAGCTTGTGGACTTTGGTTTTCTTGAGGATTTTTCCGCGCGGAATTTCGCAGTCTACGTACATTGCCTCGGAATTGCCGGCCACCATTTTGCCGCCCGCGCGCTCGACGGCGGCGGCTATTCCGCTGATTTTATAGCGGTAGTCCCAGTCGTTGCCGCAGGTATGGTCGAAGCACAGAACCTCCTTTGCGCCCGCCTTGAAACATTCCCGCACGACCGCCTCAACAAGTTCGGGATTGGTGTTCGAACCGAAGTCGGGCGACCTATCCCAGCCTATGTTGGGCTTTACGACAACCGTCTGCCCCTTCGATACAAAGCGCGCCATGCCGCCCATCTCGGCAATTCCGCGGTTGAACATCTCAACCGGAGAGCCGCCGTAGACGGCAACAAGCTGCGGATCGTCCGCCGTTTTCACGGCTTGGGCGAAGAGGTTTTCGGGCGCGAGCGCCGCAGCCATAGCCGCGGAAGCCGCCGATTTCAAAAATGTGCGTCTTTGCATAGTTGTGTCTCCCCGACGGCCGCGCTCAAACTGTCCGCAAGCCGCCGCATTTTGAATGTATTTTTACGATGTTCTGCCCGAAGCGCCCGCGCAAAATGTCGGGCTTTTCGCGCAGAGTGGATAATGAAAATGCTCCGCGGCTTTTCAAGCATTTTTTCGCTAAAAAAACATAAGCAGCGTCGAAATAAAAGTGGAAACTATCACAAAGATTCTGTACGCGCGCTCGGGCAGTTTTTTCACGAACCACACGCCGAAAACCGCTCCCGCCGCTATGAACGGAACAGACACCGCGTCGAGCGCCAGCGTCCGCGCGGAGATATTGTCCCATGCAAATACCTGAAGCGGGATTTTCGTGTAGTTTATCACGAGAAAAAACCACGCGTTCGTGCCCACGAAGGCGAGTTTCTTCATTCGCATTGAAAGCAGATAAACGGCCATCACGCCTCCCGCCGCGTTGCCTATCATTGTGGTAAAGCCGCCGAGTATTCCGAAAAACGCCGCATACCACCAGCCGTGCGAAACAGCGTCGGAATCGGGCTTTTTTATCTCAGACCAAACCATCGCCGCAAGCCCCATGAGAATGCAAAAGCCCATCAGATGCCCGAAAAATTCGCGCGACACAAACCTGTCGGCGATGAGCGCCACAAACAGACCGACGACGGCGGCGGGCAGCAGCGTAAAAACGTAGCGCCACTTCACCGAATGCCTGTAGTACAAGACGGCCAGAATGTCGGCAAAGCAGAGCATCGGCAGAATCACGCCCGTCGATTCCTTCGCGCCGAAGGTCAGCGCCATAACGGGAACGGAAATCATGGTAATGCCCTGCACTCCTGTCTTCGACATTCCGATGAAAAGCGCGCAGACAAACATAGCCGCCATCTGCGCGGGCGAATTGAAAAATTCCGACAAAGCCTCCATATAAAATCAAAAATTCAAACCGCGGATTTTCCGAGCGGAAGGGAAATTGTCAAGCAATACGGCGCAGACAAACCGCCCGCGCGGCTACGGCATGAGCCTAACCCTCCTCATTCCGCGCACGGAATTAAAGCAGTAGATGTTTTCGGCGCGCAAAAGGTCTGCGCGGGTGAGAATTTTTTCGGAACATACGCCGTCGGACAAAAGTTTGGCGCGGTAAATCCCGCCGAGAAGTCCGCAGCTCGCAGGCGGCGTGAAAAGTTCTCCGCCGATTTCCAGAGCAACGTTCGTGCGCGCGCCCTCGCAAAGCTGCCCGAGCTCGTTGAAGAAGAGTTCGTCGTAGACTTCGCCGAGGCGGATTCTGCGCATGGCGTCGTCAAACCACGGCCTCCAAGTGGTTTTGTGCGAAAGCAAAACCTCGTCGGAACGAAGCAATATGGGCGAGATTTCCACGACGTCGGTCTTGGATCCGGAAAGCGCAACGGGGTGCGTTTCAAATTTCCCAGAGCGCGAAAGTAGAACGCGCAGCATGCCGTTGCCGGCCACGGAACGCACGGCGGCGGAAAATTTTTCGGCGT
>DAVZIV010000186.1:0-3497 GCA_052273125.1 Candidatus Merdousia sp.
TTCCGTCGGCGCGCAGTTTGCCGAAAAGTTCGGCGAGAAATTCAGCCTGCAAAAACGGCTCTCCGCCCGAAACCGTGATTCCGCCGCCGCTGAACTTGAAAAATTCGGCGTATTTTTTCACGTCGGCAATTATCTCGTCCGCCGATTTTTCGGCTGCGGGCGGATTTGCCCACGTGTCGGGGTTGTGGCAGAATGCGCATCTAAACGGGCAGCCGCTTAGAAACAGCACGTACCGCAACCCCGGCCCGTCGAGCGCGCCCATTGTTTCCACCGAATGAACGCGGGCTTTGGGCATTTTAGAGCTTTTCGTGGAATGTGCGCGAGATTACGTCGAGCTGCTGCGTTTTTGTCAGCTTTATGAAATTCACCGCGTAGCCCGAAACTCTGATTGTAAGCTGCGGGTATTTTTGCGGATTTTCCATTGCGTCGAGTAGCGTTTCGCGGCAGAGCACGTTGACGTTGAGGTGCTGCCCCTTCTTCGCCGCGTAGCCGTCTATCATTGAGATGAGGTTTTTCACCTGCGCCTCCTGCGTTTTGCCGAGCGAGTTGGGCAGAATGGAGAACGTGTTTGAAATGCCGTCTTTGGCGTGTTCAAAGGGCAGTTTCGCCACCGAGCACAGCGACGCCAGCGCGCCGTTGCAGTCGCGCCCGTGGAGCGGGTTTGCCCCCGGAGCAAACGGGACGCCCGCGGGGCGGCCGTCGGGTGTGTTGCCCGTCTTTTTGCCGTAGACTACGTTGGAGGTGATTGTCAGAATCGACTGTGTGGGGACTGCGTGTCTGTACATGTACAGCTTGCGGATTTTGTCCATGAAGCGCTTGACAAGCGCGGTTGCAATTTGATCCACGCGGTCGTCGTTGTTGCCGTATTTTGGGAAGTCGCCCTCTATTTTGAAGTCTACGGCAATGTTGTTTTCGTCGCGCACGGGCTTTACTTTCGCGTATTTGATTGCCGAGAGCGAGTCCACAACTACGGAAAATCCCGCAATGCCGCAGCCGAGCTTGCGCACTACGTCCCTGTCCATAAACGCCATCTGCGCCTTTTCGTAGTAGTATTTGTCGTGCATGAAGTGGATTATGTTGAGGGCGTTGACGTATGTGCGCGCAAGCCAGTCCATCATTTTGTCGAACTTTTTGTCCACTTCTTCGTAGTCGAGGTATTCGCTTGTTAT
This sequence comes from Candidatus Merdousia sp., assembly GCA_052273125.1. Classification (GTDB taxonomy): domain Bacteria; phylum Verrucomicrobiota; class Verrucomicrobiia; order Opitutales; family Intestinicryptomonadaceae; genus Merdousia. The sequence continues at coordinate 1,170 of DAVZIV010000186.1, forward strand.
CGGCTCGAAACCGTCGGCGACTTTCGTCTTCAGTCGCTCGTCGTAGCCGCCGTTGATTGCGTAGAGCAGGGCTTTTGCGAGGTTCGCCCTCGCGCCGAAGAACTGCATTTCCCTGCCGATAATCATTGGCGAGACACAGCAGGCTATGCCGTAGTCGTGCCCGAAGATCGGGCGCATGAGGTCGTCGTTTTCGTACTGGATAGCCGACGTGGCAATGGAGGTTTGGGCGCAGAATTTCTTGAAGCCCTCCGGCAGATTCACCGACCAGAGCACCGTGATGTTGGGCTCGGGCGCGGGGCCGAGGTTTGAGAGCGTATGAAGCAGTCTGAAGGAGTTTTTGGTGACGAGCGTTCTGCCGTCGTCGTTCATTCCTCCGATTGATTCCGTAACCCAGACGGGGTCTCCGCTGAAAAGGTCGTTGTATTCGGGCGTTCTGAGGAAGCGCACCATGCGCAGCTTTATAATGAAGTCGTCCATTATTTCCTGCGCGCCCTCTTCGGTAAGAGTGCCCGCGGCGATGTCTCGTTCGGCGTAGATGTCGAGGAATGTGGTCGTGCGGCCGAGGCTCATCGCCGCGCCGTTTTGGTCTTTGATTGCAGCCAGATACGCAAAGTACACCCACTGGACGGCTTCGCGGAAGTCCGCCGCGGGTTTGGAAATGTCGTAACCGTATTCGGCAGCCATATTTTTGATTGCCTTGAGCGCGGCAATTTGTTCCGAAAGCTCTTCGCGCAGGCGGATTGTCTCCTCGTCCATCGCCGAGTTGTCGGATTCCGCCTTTTGGGCGAGCTTGTCGGCGAGGAGAATATCTATTCCGTAGAGGGCGAGGCGGCGGTAGTCGCCTATGATTCTGCCGCGGCCGTAGGCGTCGGGCAACCCAGTTATGATTGCCGAATGTCGCGCGGCCTTGATGTCGGGCGTGTAGGCGTCGAAAACGCCCTGATTGTGCGTCTTTCTGTATTTTGTGAAGATTTCGCGAACTTTGGGGTCTTCCTTAATCCCGTAGGCTTCGCACGAAGACTGAACCATTCTGTAGCCGCCGAACGGCATTATGGCGCGCTTTAGGGGGGCGTCGGTCTGCAGCCCCACGATAAGCTCGCTGTCCCTGTCTATATAGCCAGCCTTGTGCGAGTCTATCAGCGATGGCGTTGACACGTCGGCGTCGAGCAGCCCGTTGTTTTGGCGCTCCTTTTCCATCAGGTCGAGCACCTTCTGCCAGAGGTCTTTTGTTCTCTGCGTGGCTCCCTTGAGGAACGATGCGTCGCCCTCGTAGGGGGTGTAGTTTTGTTCTATAAATCCGAGGGTATCGATTTTTTCACACCAGTCTCCCTTGCGGAAACCGTCCCATCGTTGCTGGTAGTCTATTTTCATGCTTTTTGCCTTTTCTCGGGGTGGATAATGTCCGATTGCGCGGGACATTTTTCTCTGTGTTGTTTTTATGGGGCGGATATTAACGACAATTTAAAAATTTTGTAAACACATTTCGTCTAAAATTTTGAAAAACCTTTCAAAATATTTGCAACATATTGAATGTTAATGTAATAAAATGTTAACGATTTGCAAATGTATTTTTGTTGCAAATATTGGCGATTGCTTGTTGGCCCGATTCCGTTCTGCGTTTCGGGGTGATAAATTCCCGCCGTAAATTGCCTTTTGCCCGAGCGTTATCTTTTGGAGCATTCGGCAAAGAGGCGTTGTCGGGAGAATAAAACTTGAAATTCTTTGCGTTTTCCTTGTTATTTGAGGCAATGAAAATTTTAGACTACACAACCTCCGACTTTTTCCGTCAGCTTGCCGCGGCGACTTCCGCGGAGGCGTCTTCAGCCGAAATCGCAAAAATAGCCGCGGATGTCATTGCAAACGTCAGACAAAACGGCGACCGAGCGGTGGAAGAACTTACAGAAAAGTTCGACGGCGTGAAAATTTCCGCAAAAGATTTCCGCGTTTCAAAGGCGGAATTCGACGCCGCTTTGGCGCAGGTCTCCGATGCCGACAAACAGGCAATGCGCAAGGCTATAGAATGCGTGGCGTTTTTCAACGAACACTCAAAGCCAAAGAACTGGACTGCCGTCAACCCGCAGGGCGCCAAAGTCGGCGAAATGTTCTATCCGATTGAGCGCGTGGGAATCTATATCCCCGGCGGGCAGGCGCCGCTTGTTTCCACGGTCGTTATGACGGTAACTTTGGCGAAAATTGCAGGCTGTCCCGAAATTTGCGTGTGCACGCCCCCCGCAAAGGACGGCAGGGTGAACCCGAGCGTGCTGGCGGTTTTGTCGCTTCTGGGCGTCGACGAAGTGTACAAAATCGGCGGCTCTCAGGCAATCGCGG
>DAVZIV010000187.1:0-3494 GCA_052273125.1 Candidatus Merdousia sp.
AAGTCCGCGTTTGTGAGCGCCAGAACCGCTCCGCCGAATCCGCCGCCGCTTAGGCGCGCGCCGTAGACGTTGGGGCTTTTTACGGCTTCGGCTACGAGGAAGTCGAGCTCTTGGCACGAGTTTTCAAAGAGGTCGCGCGAGCTTTCGTGCGAGGCCACCATCAGGCGTCCGACCGTTTTAATGTCGCCGTCTTCAAGCGCCTTTTTCGCCGCCAGCACACGCGCGTTTTCGTCGATAACGTGCTTTGCGCGCTTGTAGGCGTTTTCGGAAAGCTCCGATTTTTTCGCTTCCAAATCGGCGAGTGTAAATTCGCGCAAAAGTCTTTCTTCGCCGCCTTCGGAAAGCTTTTTTGCCGCCTCCATACACTCGTTGTGGCGCGCCGCGTACATTCCGTCTACAAGGGCGTGTTTTTTCGTGGAATTAAACAGCCAGAATTTGCAGCCGTGGGGCAGGGGGGCGTTTGAAAAATCCTCCGTCTTGCAGTCGATGAAAACAAGCGAATCCTTTTTGCCGAAACCCGAAACGCCTTGGTCGAGAATGCCGCATGGCATTCCCACAAAATAGTTTTCGCACTTTCTGCCGATGCGCACCTTTGTCTTCAAATCGCAGTCGAAACCGTAGAGCTTGCAGAGGGCGAACGCCGTGGAAAGTTCTATCGCCGCCGAAGAGCTTAGCCCCGCGCCCGCCGGCAAGTTACTCATATCGAGCATATTGAAGCCGCAGTTGGCTTTCAAACCCGCCTCCATGAGAAACTTGAATACGCCCAGCGGATAGTTGACCCAGTTGTATTCGCGCGGTTGCTTTTCGAGTTTGTCGAGTTCCAGTTCGACCTTTTCACCCGACTTTATGCTCGCAAAACAGAGCTTTCTGTCGTTGCGTTTGGCGAGGGCGACCATCACGACCTTGTCGATTGCCGCGCCCATAGTGAAGCCGTTGTTGTAGTCGGTGTGGTTGCCTATGAACTCTATTCTTCCCGGTGCTTGGGCGAAAACCTCGGGCTTTTGCGAATAGATTTTTTCAAAATTCGATGTCAGTTGCTCTTTCATTATGTCGAAAACGGTTGGTGATTTTTTGCGATTTTAGCGGGGCTTTTTTGACGGTTTGGAACATTCCTTGAACCGCCCCATTATTTGCTTCCGCAACATTTTTTTTACAAAAGCGCCGTTGTCAAGAAACAAAAGCCGCGCGAGTGCGCTTTCCGCGGAAATTTTTCCGAGCCTTGGCTCAAAAAAAACGCGACCCGAATCGAGCCGCGTTTTGCCGAAAATCCCGCTCCTTAGAACCAGAGACCCGAGAACGTGAAGTAGAGGGCGAAGACCACCACGAGCACCGAAATACCGGCAATCTTTGCGCCCCTTGAGGATGTCAAATCCATATTCGAGTTGACTGGCATTTCAACGTCCTGCTTGAGGGGCTTTACGAGCGTCAGGGCAAGCATTACGCCCAGCGAGCAGGCAAACGTTATCGCCATTCTGTTGAGGAAGGCGATTTCGCCGAAGTACTGCTGCAAAATGCCGTAGACAATCGGGCTTGTGAGAATGCCCAATGCGCCCGCAAAGCGGGGGGCTTTTTTGGAGAACATACCGAAGAGGAACACCGCCAAAATTCCGGGCGAGAGATACCCTTGGAATTCCTGAATGAACGTGAACACGCCGCCGAGTTTGGGGTTCGCCAAAAACGGCGCAACAACGCAGCCTATCACCGCAAACACAAGAACCGCGATTCTGCCGACGAGCACCTGATTTTTGTCCGACGCGTTTTTGTTGAGGAATTTCTTGTAGATGTCTATGGTAAATATTGTCGAGGCAGCGTTGAGCATTGCCGCAAGCGAGCTTACCACCGCGCCCAGCAGCGCCGCAAAGATGAAGCCGCGCAGTCCGAAACCGTCGGGGAGCGCCTTGCCTATCAGCAGCCCGAAGGCCGAGTCGTATTTGTAGCCGTAGAGCTTCCTCACGGTCGCGCCCTCTATGGGGTTGACGAACTGCGTTTTGTTCCATTCGTCCACAATCTGTTTTGCCGCGCCGCCGAAGCCGCCGCCGTTTTTCGCCCAGCCGTTGTCGTAGTCGAAGCGGATTTTCGCCAGTCCGCCGTTTGCCTTGAGCGCGTCGTATTCGTCTTTGAGCATATTTACGTCGTGCACTGTAAGAAGTTGTGTCTTGACTGCGTTGCCCGCGGCGTCTTTTTGCCCGAGGTCCATGCTGAAGAAGTTAACCGCGGCGTTTGCGTCGAACTGTTTGTTGCTCTTTTCCAAGTAATTGAAATACAGCGGCGCGATGGTTTTTGCATTTGTCGTCATAATGCGCTGGTCTTGCAATGCCGCCGTGTTCTGGTCTTGCGAGTATATGTTGAACGCTATGATTCCCGGAAATACAATTATAAACGGAATTACAAGCTTTAGACCCGCCGCGAAAATCACGCCCTTTTGGCCTTCCGCCAAGCTCGATGCGCCGAGCGTGCGCTGGATTATGTACTGGTTGAAGCCCCAGTAGTAGAAGTTGGGAATCCACAAGCCGATTACAAGCGCCGTCCACGGAACTTCGGGGTGGTCGGAGGGCATAAACATTGTAAGTTTGTCGGAATTGAGCGTGAAGAATTTTTCAAATACGCCGGCGTTTTGCAGCCCCGCCAAGTCCTGAGGCGAAACCGCCGCCGTTGTCGCAATCTGGTCGACGGGCGTTCCCGCGAATGCGCTGAATGCAAAGTAGGCAATCAGCATTCCGCCGATGATGAGCGCCGAACCCTGCAGCAAGTCCGCCCATGCGCACGCCTTCAAACCGCCAGCGCATACGTAGACTGCCGCCATTATACCGATTCCCCAGCAGCACGTTGCAATGTCGAGGCTAAACGGCATATCCGCCGCCGAGCCGAAAACGGTATTTGCCACCGTAGCTCCCGAGTATATTACCGCCGTCGTGTTCACCGACACCAGAACCACAACCATAAGTATTGACATCACCGTGCGCGAGGTCGCGTCGAAGCGGTATTCCAAAAACTGCGGCACTGTGTACATTCCGCTCTTTAGGAATATCGGCAGGAAGAAGAACGCCACGAACACCAGCACAACTGCCGCCATCCATTCGTAGCTTGCAATCGCCAAGCCCGAAAGACCCGCCGCGCTGCCGCTCATACCGACGAATTGTTCCGTTGATATGTTTGCCGCTATGAGCGATATGCCTATCAGCCACCACGACAGTCCGCGCCCAGCCAAGAAGTAGTCTTCCGACCCTCCCTCGCTTTTGCTTTTGTAGAGACCTACAAAAATTACCGCCGCAATGAATGCGGCGAAAACTACAATGTCCAATACTATGTTGAGATTCATAATGCATCGAGTCTTGCACATCGCCCTCACTCTTTCAAGTTTTTTTAAAACGCGCTTAAAACGCGCGAGGGCGCGTAATGGTTGGCGTGGCGTGGTTTTATTCTAAAGTAAAAGGCGTTTCAAAATGAAACGCCTTTCTTTATTATAAAAACCACGCCAACCATTACGCTCTCGG
>DAVZIV010000188.1:0-3482 GCA_052273125.1 Candidatus Merdousia sp.
GGCGGCGTCAATTTCATATTCGCCCACTGGTGCGGCAACGCCGTTTTTGAAACCCCGCACCTCTTCGCCGACTTGCCCAACGCGTTTTTCGACACCGCCGCAACGCAGTTCACCGCCCCCAAAGACGCCTTCGCCGCCGCGGGACAAAACGCCGTCGCCGCTCAGAAAACCCTCTACGGAACAGACTATCCGCTGAGGCTCTACCCGCGCCGATTCGCCGCCGAGGAAATGAAAACCGCCGCCGATTTTGCGAGAAGTCAGGCGTCGGAACATTTCGCCAAAAATTTGTTTACAAAAAACTGCCTCAAAGCTATAAAAAACCTATGAAAATTTTAAAAATGCTGTCTTTCGCCGCGTGCGCGGTTCTGCTTTCCGCTTCCGCAAACGCCGAAGTTTTCAGAAACGCCGCCGAAATCGACGCAACCGTGATAAAGAGCGGCGGCGATGCGCTGGAAGCCACAATAAAGCTGCCTAAGCCAAAAAAAATCACCTACGCGCACATTGCGCTCATATGCGATATGGCAAAGCCGTTCGGGCAGACAAACGCCTCGCCAACGCTCTTTATCGACGGCAAAGAGGCGGCAGCGTACACGATGGCAAATAAGGAGGGAACTATCGGCGCGGTATTCGTCGCCACAAGCATAATCCGCGACGCCATTAGAAGCGGCAAGACCGAAATAGACGTAAAGGTTGCAATGCGCGGCAAAGACCAAACGCCCGTAAAGGCAAAGGCACTTGTTCTAAACGTGGTGGGCGACGAAAAATACTTCAGAAACTCAGCCTACCTGCGCCCGATATTTTCCGGAGACGAAACCGCGGCGGAATCGGTCTTCCCTCTCGCCGACAAAGACCCGAAAAAGCCCGCCGCTGCAAAACTGCTTTTCAGGCCCACAAAGGTTCTCGAAGCCTACACGCTAAGCTCGGGTAAAAAAGTCGACTTGGTGCAGGACAAAGACTACAAAATAAACGGCGGCAAAATAGAATTTCTGCCCGACTCCAACGTAAAAATAATTCCGTGGGAGGAAATGTATTTTCCGAACAAAGAGGCCGCCGAAAAATCGGGGCGCTATTTCGTTTTCGACGAAGCCAAAACCCTTGCTTTCTTCCGCGAGGGCAACTGGTTCCATACCCACATGGTCTACATTTCGTACAAACACACAGCCACGAACGAGAAAGTCGGCGAGACGTTCGACGAAAAAGCCCTCCCGAACACGCTGGCAATACTCAAGGCAAAAAAGCCCCTGCGTGTAGTCCTCTACGGCGACAGCATTTCCCACGGCGCAAACGCAAGCGGGCTCTCGTTGACAATCCCGTACGCACCGAGCTGGGGCGACCAAGTGGCGCAGGAGCTGCGCAAATACTACAAAGCCCCCGTCGTCTACTTCAACAGGGCTCTCGGCGGAACGGGCACGAACTGGGGCGTAAAAAATGTCGAAAGCCTCGTCTGCCCCGACAAGCCCGACTTGGTAATAATAGCATTCGGAATGAACGACCGCATGCCGAAGGAAAAATTCACCCAAAACATATCCGCGATAATCGAGAAAATCCGCAAGGCAAACCCCGACGCCGAAGTGCTGCTTGTCTCACCGATGTCGGCAAATCCCCTCTGGCACAAATTCCCGCAACACGATGACTACCGCGACGCCCTCGAGGCTATGAAAGCCCCGCGCGTCGCCTTTGCGGACGTGCGGAGCGTCCACAAGAGACTGCTGAAATCCAAGCGCTTTTTGGATATGACGGGCAACAACGTAAACCACCCCAACGACTTCCTCATCAGGGTTTACGCGCAGACAATTCTGCAAAAGCTCATACCCTCCTACTCGCGATAGAATGCAAAGGGGAATCTTCATAACGTTCGAGGGCGGCGAAGGCTGCGGCAAAAGCACGCAGATGGCAATGCTCAGGAAGTTTCTCGAGGAATCGGGACGCGAAGTCGTGCAGACGCGCGAACCCGGCGGCTCGCCGCTTTCGGAAAAAATCCGCCAGCTGCTCCTCTTCGCAAAGGAGGGCGAGCAAATGGACGCCCGCACCGAAATTCTGCTTTTCGAGGCGGCGAGAAGCCAGCACACAGTGCAAACGATACTGCCTGCGGTTGAAAGCGGCAAAATAGTTCTCTGCGACAGATACGCAGACTCGACAACCGCATATCAGGGCGCTGCGCGCGCGCTGCCCCCCCAAGACGTTGCCGCGCTCAACAAGTTTGCAACCCGTTCCATCGAACCAGATTTGACAATACTTTTGGACATTCCCGTAGATGAGGGACTCGCGCGAGCAAACAAACGCGACAGCGGCAAGTCGGACAGAATGGGCGCTCAGCCTGCTGCGTTCTACAACGCCGTCAGAAATTCGTTTTTGCAGCTGGCGCGGGAAAATCCGCACCGCTTCGCGGTTGTGTCGTCGGCGGGTTCGCCCGAAGAAACTTTTGAAAAAATCAAAAACGCCGTATTGAAACGGCTCGCGCAAAATGGCTGAAGAACAGGCTATCGAAATTCTCGACAGGGCGCTTTCGGCAAACAGGCTGCACCACGCAATTCTGCTTTACGGGCGCTCGACCGAACCGCTGGAATTTGTCGCCCACGAAATGGCGTCGAAACTCTTCGGGCGCTCGTACATAAAGCACCCCGACCTCTTCCAGCTGCGCCCGTCGGGTAAAATGCGCCAAATTAAAATAGGCAAAATAGAGGGCGAGCCCGAGAACAACACGATGCGCCAGCTGCTTAAAAACCTGCGCGAAACTTCGGTTATGGGCGGGCACAAAGTGGCGATAATATACGAGGCGGACAGAATGAACATCATCACCGCAAACGCCTTTTTGAAGACGCTTGAAGAGCCGCCGCCGCAAACAACAATCTTTATGCTCTCCACGCGCCCCAACGACCTTCTCGACACAATCAGAAGCCGCTGCATAGCGTTGCGCGTGGACACGCCCGAAGAAAAGCTGGAATCGCCCGACTGGGAATCGTGGCTTGAAGACTACAAGGCGTGGCAGAAGGACATAATGGGCGGAATAGGCCGCACCGTAAAACTTGCCGATGCAATGATGCGCTGCTACGGGCTGCTTTCGCGCTTCGAGGCAATAGAAAGCGCAATCCTCGACGAAAACACAAGCGTCCCCGAAGAGAGCGAAGAGCTTGACGAAGACGTTCTGGGGGCAATCAAGGAGGGCGAGCGCCGCGCAATCCGCAAGCATATGCTGGCGGATTTGGAAAGCGCGTGCGTATCCTGCGCGCTCGGAGGCAACGGCGTCCCCGCGATAAAGACGGCGAGGGTCGTCGAGGCTCTCGAAAAGGCGGCGGGGCTTATGGAACTGAATATGAACGACTCCTTCGCCCTTGAATACTTTATGATTTCCTCGCTTAGAATTTGGACGCGATGACACCCGTAATTTCAATTTCCACAAGCTTTCTGCAAAGCCGCTCCCCCAAAGACGGCTACGCGATGATGGCGAAAGCCCGCGAGCTCGGCTACGAATACGTGGAACT
>DAVZIV010000189.1:0-3473 GCA_052273125.1 Candidatus Merdousia sp.
TTTTTGTTTTTTATAAATTTTTCCGTGAAAAATATAAAAAACAAAACAAAAAAACTACGCGCCCTCGCAGGTTTTAAAATAACCACGGAGGGAAAAAACCGATGTGAGCACTGCACAGGGGTGCTCGGCGGCGAGTGCCGAGGCGTCGGCACAAGCCGCCCACGCTGCGGCGAGAATATCGACCCCCACACTTCGGCAGTCCTTAATATCCTGAACGGAATCGCCCACGTAAAAAACCTCGTCGGCAGACATCTTAAATTCCGCCAAAACCTCGCGCAGGCGCTGCGGCTTCACAGAGCCGTGTTCGCCGCCCCACTTGAGCAAGTCGAAATACTTTGAAAGACCTATAGCCTCAAGGGTGAGCTGGAGCGATTCCCTGCTCTTGCCCGTCAACACGGCAAGCTTGTAGCCGGCGGCTTTCATTTCAGAAAGAATTTCCTCCAAACCGCCAAAGGCGCGCAAACCGTCGGCCTTTATTATTTTGGAAGTCGCGGCAAGATACTCGGCGAAAATTTCGTCGGCCCTCTCGGGCGATATTTCGCGAAGCAAACCCAGCTCGTGCGGCCCGAAATGCGCGAATACGACCTCTTTCGACGGCGGAACAAGCCCCAGCTTTTCATACGCGGCGTCAACCGCCTTGAAAATCAGCGGAAAAGTCTCCGCAAGAGTGCCGTCGAAATCGAATATAAAGGCTTTTTTCATACGCGTTGGAATAAAAAACTCAAAAAGAGAAAAGCGAGAAAAATTTTAACCGAACAAGTCGAGTTGCCGCGGCTCCTTGGAAACGCCGCCACCTTCCGAAGGCGAAAAATCAGGCTTTCCCCCCGCCGAAACTTCACCCGACACTCCGTTTCCCGCTTCGACAACGGATTCGGCGTTTTTTTCACCCGCCGCCCCCTCGGAGGGAACTCCGCCGGCATATTCGCCGCCAGCCGAACTTTTTTCCCGCAAGGAAGAACCGGCGGAAACAGTTTTTTCGGCGTCTTCAAGCATAGACAAAAACTCGTCCTCAAAAATGACCTTCGTTCCGAGCTGCAAAGCCTTCTGCATTTTCGAGCCCGAAATTTCGCCGTCGGAAACCAAGTACGAAGTCTGTTTCGTGACGCTCGAGCCCACCTTGCCGCCGAACGAGTCGATCAACTCTTTGGCTCGCGACCTGTCCATAGTCTTGAGCGTGCCCGTCAGAACGAAAATCTTGCCGTCAAAAGGCAGCTGCCCGCCCCTCTTTTCGGCGGCGAAATTCAGCCCGAATGCGCGAAGGCGCTCAATGAGCTGCCTGTTGTGCGGGTCGTCGAAAAAGGCTCGCACGGAAAGGGCGCGGACGGAAGACGCAGAAGAGCCGACAGACTTCGAGCCAAGCCCCTCGACCGATTTAATCTCGTCAACAGTGGCATTCATAACGGCGTCGAGAGTGCCGAATTTCGCCGCAAGCTCCTTTGCGTAGCGCTCGCCGATTTCCAAAATTCCCAACCCGAAAATCAAACGGCTCAAATCGCGCGTTTTCGACTTTTCAATGGAATCAAGCAGATTCTGCGCCGCCTTGTCCCTGAACTTGTCGAGCGTCAAAAGGCGCTCGCGCGTCAGCGAATAAAGGTCTGCGGGGCTGTGCACGCCGAGGTTTTCAACAAGCGCCGCCACGACCGACTCGCCAAGCCCCTTGATGTCCATGCAGTCTCGCGAGGCGAAATGCTCTATGCGCGCCTTGACCTGCGGCGGACACGCAATGTTTGGGCAGCGGTGCATCATCTTTTCGCCGTAAACCTTCAGCGGCGAGCCGCATTCGGGGCAATTCTGCGGAAATGCAAACGGCGCAGAATCTTCTGGGCGTTTTTCAAGCTCCACGCGGATTACCTCGGGAATAATTTCGCCCGCCTTTTCAATCACAACGGTATCGCCTACGCGAATGTCCTTTTGCGCTATGAAATTTGCATTGTGCAGCGTCGCGCGCGAAACCGTAGAACCCGAAATGAAAACAGGCTCAAGCTCCGCAACTGGAGTCACCGCCCCGGTGCGGCCGACCTGCAGACGGATTTCGTTGAGGCGCGTCGATTTCTGCTGTGCCCTGTACTTCCACGCAACCGCCCAGCGCGGCGCGTGGTTCGTGTAGCCCGCGTCGGCATGCAGGGAACAGTCGTCGAGCTTCAAAACGGCGCCGTCGGTGTTGAACGGAAAATCGTTGCGCACCTCCTCGAGCTCGCAAATTTTTTCAAAGGCGTCGTCTACGCCGCGGGCAAGCCTGTGCCAGTTGACGGCGGGCAACCCGAGACTCTCGAGAGCCGACGGAAGCGCCGACTGCCGCCCGAAATCAAACCCCTTCGACGCCCCTACCGAATAAAACACAACAAGCAGATTGCGGGAATTGAGCACGTCGGAATCCAAAAGCTTGAGCGTACCCGCCGCCAAATTGCGCGGGTTTGCATACGGGCGCTTCTTTGAAATCTGGGCGGACTCCTCGGCGGAAAGCTCGCGGCGGAGCTTCTTTCGCGCCTTGGCAAGTTCGGCATCGACGGCAAGCGCACTGAGCCGCTCAAATTCGGCAACAGTCATGTACGCCTCGCCGCGAATTTCGAGCAACTGCGGAACATTGCCGCCTTTAAGACGCTGCGGCAGGTTTTTTATGACAAAGTAATTTTTGGTGATGTCGTCGCCGACTTCGCCGTCGCCGCGGGTGAGCAGACGAACCAAAACGCCGTTCTCGTAAACGGCGGAAACCCCCGCACCGTCGATTTTCGGCTCTACGGAATAATCAAGTTCAGAATCTACGGAAAGAATCTTGCGCAAACGGGAATCGAAATCGGCAAGCTCGCGGGTGTCGAAAACATTGTCAAGACTCAACATCGGCGATAGATGGCGCACGGAGTCAAAGCCCTCCGACAAGTCGCTGCCGACGATGTTCGTCGGGGACGATGCGCTTGCAAATTGCGGATAGCGCGCCTCAAGTTCGGCGAGACGGTGCTTGAGGATGTCGAAATCGTCGTCGGAAATTTCGGGAGAATTTTCAATCCTGTAAAGACGCTCATGACGCGCAATAGCCGCGCGCAATTCGTCGATTTGCTTAGCTTGGTCATCAATCTGCATGATGGCGAGTATCGAAAAAACAGCACTTCGGGCAAGTATTTTTAGAAAAAAGACAAAAAAGAAAATTTTTTTGAAAAAAAGGCTTGCATTGCGAAAAACAATCCGTACATTGACCCGACATAATTCTCTGGAATTGTCCCCATCGTCTAGCCCGGTTAGGACATAAGATTTTCATTCTTACGACCAGGGTTCGAATCCCTGTGGGGACGCCAGAGGGTTTAAAAATAAGAAGCTCTTGACCTCCAATCAAGAGCTTCTTTAATTTAAGCAATTTACGAATTTCGTGAATTGCTTTTTTCTACTTGTTTTTCAAGTTAGTAACAGCCAGTAACACTTTTTTGGGTCAACACCAAAGAGAGTGGATGTTAATGAAAGACGCCGCATAGAACCAAGAC
>DAVZIV010000190.1:0-3454 GCA_052273125.1 Candidatus Merdousia sp.
CAACGCGAAAACGCCGCGGGTTAAATGCCGCGGCGTTTTTTTTGTGCGCAATAAGTGCGCCTTTTTCGGGGCTTGTCATTTCGACATAGCCGAATCTCCCGCCGAACACTTGCCCTTTTGGCGGTTTGTCGAAGTCGGGCAGCCATTGTTCCCGCAGCAGGGTTTTGCCGCGCACTTTTTCTCTGCCGAACACGCGGGGGAAGCCTGCCCTATTGGCTTCTTTGTCTTGGCGTTTTCTATCCTGTCAATCATCTCCGAGGGCGAGCGCACCTGCAAACCCTCCATTACGTCGACTACGTCGCCGTCGGAATCGAAAATGACGACGGTCGGAAAACCGCGCACTTGGTAAAGCTCTACAAGCTCGCTTATGCGGTCGGCGTTCGCCTTGTCTTTCGGCGCGCCGAAGCGGTCAAAGTCGGCAACGACAACGTGGAGCTTGTCTTTGACGTACTTGGCAAATTCGTCTGTCTTCAGCACGAATTTGTGAAGCATTTTGCACGGCGGGCACCACTCTATGCCCGAAAATTCAAGCATTACCTTTTTGCCGTCGGCCTTCGCCGCCTTTATCGCCGAATCGAAATCCTTTTCGACTTTCACCGCCGCCGATTCGGCTTTTTCGGCCGCCTTGTCAGCCGCGGACTCCTCCGCAAAAGCAAACTGGGCAGTGAGCAAAGACGCCGCGAATGCGGCTATTAAAAAATAAGAACTTTTGACAATTTTCATAACAAACAGCCTTTCGGCTTACGATATCGTCAAAAGCCGCAGACGCTTTAGCGCGCCGCGAAAAAAAATGCGGCGCCTGCCGAAATTTCAAGCGCCGCGATTTATGCCCTATTTTTTGTCGAAGAACGACAAGTTCCAAAGCCCGTACCAGCGAATGACGGGCAGCCCGTCGGACTCCCACTCGACGGGCAGGAAGATGTAGCGGCCGTCGATTGCGTCGCGCGGAATCCACCTGTCGCCGACGTAAATGAAGGCGTCTTTTTTGCCCTCGACTTTTATCACGTATGTGCTCTGCGATTTGAACGTGTCGCCCGTCTGCACGCCCACGGCGTCGGATTTATGCTGGGCGTTGAGCGGTATTTTTACGTTTCCGCGAGTGTCGTTTTCGGAGACGTTGAGCCCGCGCGTCCTGTCGCCGCAGGCTTTCCACGGGCCGAAGATTGAATCCGCAACGGCAACGCGCAGCGGGTTCGGCCGCCAGCCCGTGCAGTGCGAAGCAAACATATAGTACTTGCCGTCCTTTTTAAACAGCGCGGGCGCTTCGTAGTACTCGAGGGGAAATACGCGCGCGAATTTGCCCGTGAGGCTTTGGTAGTCGTCGGAAAGTTCGCTGATGTGCAGCGTTGCGTTGTCCTCGGAGGCGCAGACGAGATATGCCTTGTCATCGTCGTCTACAAACACAGTCATATCGCGCAGCATTTGCCCGACTTCAAAATATTTCAGGAAACTCGCCTTGCTCTCCAGCCCCGATTTGTCCGTTTTCTTGAAGTCGAATTTGCGCGTGCGCCAGTCGGTATACTTTGCATCGAGCTCCTTGCGGGCCGCCTTGAGTTCAGCCTCTTCGCCAATAGGGTACCTGCCCGCGTTGAGCCTGAAAGAGCCGACAAACTTGTAGGGACCCGCTACGGAATCTGCGACAGCCAACCCCGCCTTTGCCGTGGCGTATGAGCCCTTTTCGGCAATCACGTCCTCGATTTTCGGCGAAGTGGCGGTTGCGCCGACCCTGTTTTCAACGTGGAACCACATTACGTATTTGCCCGTCTTTTTGTTGAAGACAACCTTGGGACGCTCGATAATTGTACCCACAATTATCGGGCTTTGCGGGTCTTTGCCCATTTCCAGCGCAATTCCCTCGTCGCGCCAGTTGTAGAGGTCTGCCGAGCTGTAGCAGTGCACGCCCACAATCGACTTGTTGCCGAGCGTGCCGCCTATTTTGTGCTCGCCGAACATATAGTAGCGCCCGCCGTCGAAAATAAATCCCGCGCCGTGGGCGTTGACGTGTCTGCCGTTGTTGTCCAGCAGGATTTTTCCCGACGAAAACGCGTCGTACTTCGGCGCGTACGCCGACGTGTTTACGCTGGGCGACGCGCACCCGAATGCAAGGAGGGCACACGCTGCGGGCAATGCGCAGGCAATGCTTTTTGCAAAAATATTTTTCATAGGAGTACTGTGTATCGGTCTAAATTATTCGCGCAATAAAATTCTGTATTCGCCCGATTTCACGCCCTTGAGCACGGGTCTGCCGTCGGCGCGGCGGGGCGTGCCTTTTGCGATGGAATCGCCGTTGATTCTGATGGAATCCAAATTCGCCGTCGGGAAAACGAGCGTGCCCGTGGCGTTCGGCGGAATAACAACGTTCCATTCGAGAACGCCGTCGGATCGCTTCCACGAAGACGACGCCATTCCGTAGGGCGTTTCGTTCGACGCCGACGCAAACGACATTTTCTTTGTCGGGTTGGGCGCAAACATTATATTTTTATAGCCCGCCGCATTTTCGTCGTGCCAAAGGCCTGCGACGTCCTTATAGAGCCATTGCCCGATTGCCCCGTAGGCGTAGTGGTTGAAGGAATTCATATTGACATCGCCGAAGCCGTCCTTGTGCGAGTAGCTGTTCCAGCGCTCCCACATTGTTGTAGCCCCCTGATTTATCGGGTAGAGCCAAGACGGATACGTTTCCTTGAAGAGAAGCTCGTAGGCTATGTCGCTGCGCCCGAAGCGCGTCAGGACGGGATTGAGAAGCGGAGTTCCCACGAAGCCTGTGCGCAAATGGGTGTCGGCGCGCTCTATTGCCTTGAGCATGTTTTTAAATGCCGCGGGACGCGCGTTTTCGGGCAGAATGTCGAAGGCGAGCGCAAGCAGGTACGATGTCTGGCAGTCGTTTTCCACGACGCCGTTTTCCTTGAGGTATTTTTTGCAGAAGGCTTCGCGCGCCGTTTTGGCGACTTCGGCGAAGTGCTTTGCGTCGGCTTCGTGCCCGAGAATCTTGGCGATTTTTTCGGCCAAGTCGGCGGATCGGACATAGTACGCCTGACTGATGAGCAGCTTAGACGCGTCGGAAGCGGAATTGCTTTTTGCGTAGGGCTGCAGCCAGTCGCCGTAGACGCCCTCAAGGCGCATTCCGTCCGTGGAAGTGCTTTCAAGGAAGCCAATCCACTTCTTTATTGCGGCGTAATTGTCGCGCAGAATTTTGGTGTCGCCGTAGGCAAGGTATATTTCCCACGGGCAGATGACGCCTGCGTCCGCCCATGCGGCGTTGCCCTTGTTTTTCGCGAACCAGCCCACGTTTTTGCGCGGGGCGATGTCTGGATATGCGCCGTTTTTGGTGGTGCAGTCGCGAACGTCAACAAGCCACTTGTTGAAGAATGCGTCTACGTCCATGTTGAATGCTGCGGTGGGAACAAATACTTGGGCGTCGCCGAGCCAGCCCATGCGCTCGTCGCGCTGCGGGCAG
>DAVZIV010000191.1:0-3443 GCA_052273125.1 Candidatus Merdousia sp.
GCTCCGCTGGAGCGCCCCCGACGACGGGAACTGGGCCATTCTGCAACTATGCTATGCTACAATGGACGACAGACCGCACGATGTCGACATTCTCGACCCGAATGCAATCCGGCGCCACTATGAAAGATGGGCAGGTTCGTTCCGCAAATGTTTCGGCGGGGAGTTCGGCAAGACGATAGAACGCTTCTACAATGTAAGCTGGGAAGGTTCAATCCCGACATGGACAAACAATTTTGAGGAGTTTTTCAGACGCGACCGCGGCTACGACATTCGCCAGTGGCTGCCCTATCTTGCGGGTTTCGTCGTAAAAGACAAAGAGCAGTGCCTGCGTTTTATGACCGATTTCCGCCGCGCGCGCAACAACTGCATGCTGAAGAATTTTTACGCTAAAATGGGCGACCTTGCCCATAAAGACGGGCTTATGTGGCATTCATAATCGGGCGGCCCATGGAAGCGTTCGCCGCAGACCTTCGGCGAGGCCGACCAGCTTGCATTTTTAGGCGTCAACGATATGCCGCAGGGCGAATTTTGGGTGGACTTTCCCGACGACGAACCGCGCCAATACGGGCGATACCTCGTCCACCCGATTGCCTCCGCCGCCCACATTTACGGGAAGGATTTGGTTGCCATGGAGGCATTTACCCATATGACATACCACTGGAGTATGTATCCGGCACACCTTAAGTTCTACGCCGACCGTGCATTTATTCAGGGAATGAATTTTGCAATTCTACATTCGTTCACAGCATCGCCGAAAAAATTCGGAGTCCCCGGCATAGAATATTTTGCGGGATCGCACTTCAATCAAAATACAACATGGAATTCACAGTCGCCGGAATTTATAAAATACATTGCGCGCTGCCAATTCCTTTTGCGCTACGGCAAACCGCAGGCAGATTTCTGTCTCTACGAAGGCGATGTTCCATACGAAAGTTGGTATGGAACGGACTACTTCAACTGTCGCTTTACTAAATTCAAAAATAAGCGCGCATACGATTTTGCCCCGTTAAAATTCGACACCGTCAACAACGATGTCCTTCTTAACGGAGCAAAAGTCGTAAACAAAAAGCTTGTGCTAAAAAGCGGAATGACCTACGCGGCTATGTATGTAGACATTCCTTCGACGAGTGTTTCACCCAAGGCGCTGGCAAAAATTCTGGAATTCAAGAAACACGGACTGCCCGTGTTCTGTTCTTCTGCCCCCAAACCCGGCACATCGGCAGGTCTCGGCGAAAGCGACACTGACGTTGTGAAACTCGCTGACGAAATTTGGGACGGCGGCAATTTCGGCAAATTCGCCAAGACACTACCCCCCGCCTGCGAAGGCGACTTCGAGTACATTTTCCGCCGCGGAGAAAACGATGTATACTTCCTTGCCGGCGAAGGCGAAGGAACCGCCGTATTCAATTCCGACGGAATACCCGAACTCTGGGACGCCGTAGAGGGTAAAAAATACGCACCCGATTTTTGGAATCGCCTTCCAGACGGAAGAGCCAAAGTAAAAATCACCCTCCCGAAAAACGGATCTATTTTTGTAGTGTTTGTCAAAAAATCTTCCGCTGTAAAGATGCGGCAAATTCCCGCCAACACTTTCGAGCTAAACGGAGCATGGAAAGTGGAATTCCCCCGCGGACTGGGCGCACCCGAAAGCATAACACTTGACAAGCTCGCGGATTTATCCACCCATGAAAACTTCGGTGTCCGCCATTTCTCGGGAACGGCAACCTATAAAAAAACATTCAAACTGGATACGCCACCAAAACGCGCCATGCTTGACTTGGGCAAAGTGTACAACGTGGCCGAAGTCTATTTAAACGGTAAAAAGAGCGCAACATTGTGGAGCTATCCGTTTGTCTGCGATGTTTCTAACTTTCTGAAATCAGGCGAAAATTCGCTCGAAATAAGGGTCGTCAATACATGGCAGAACAGGCTCATAGGAGACTGCAAAGTTCCCGAAGAAAAACGCATAACGCGCACCAATGTACGAACACGCCCGACCGACCGGGGCAACAACTCTATCTATAGCGGTTTTGCAAAAGACGACAAACTTCCGCATAGCGGGCTTCTCGGCAAAGCGGTCTTACGGTACAAATAACCCGAATCCTCCGCCCTCAAAGGCAATAGAAAAACAAAAGCCCAAATCTTATTCGGATTTGGGCTTTTTATAAATTAGAGATTTCCACTTCTTAGCGAAGTCGGGATTTTTCAGTTGCCACAAAGCGCGCCTTGGAAAAATCCGGCGTTTTCTAAACCGTCTGCGGAGAGACATCGGCGGGAGCGCCGTCGGCGTCGCCCTCGGATTCTTGAGCCGCCTTTCGGGCTTCCTCGTCCGCCTTTTTAAGGGCTTCGAGTTCGGCGGCTTTCTTCCGCTGCTGGGCAAGCCACTGGTCTTTGTCCGTCGGGATGAAAGTCCCCTGCACTATTGCGTAGACATCGCCGCCGTCTATCGTTTCGCGCAGCAACAATTCGGAGGCAATCAAATCGAGCTTGTCGCGGTTGTCCGAAAGCAGCTTTTTGGCGCGCTCAAGCTGGGCTTCGACGGTTTCCTGAACTATGGCGTCAATCTCCTCGGAAGTCTTTTCGCTGACAGTTTTGACAAACGAACTTTCGGGGTCGTAGCTCAAATCGACCGGCCCGAGCTTGCTCATGCCGAAGTTAACAACCATATTGCGGGCTGTGGAAGTCGCCTGTTTTATGTCGCAGGAGGCGCCGTTGGAAATGTCGTCCATTGCAATTTCCTCGGCGGCTCGCCCGCCCAAGCACATGCAAATGTAGTTGAGCAGCGATTTCTTTGAAGACGTGTACTCGTCCTTGACGGGGAAGAACATTGTAGAGCCCAAACTCTGGCCGCGCGGAATGATTGTGACCTTGTGGATTTTGTCCTTGCCGTCGGCTATGAGCGCCTGAACGAGGGCGTGCCCGCCTTCGTGGTAGGCAATGAGGCGCTTTTGCTCGTCGTCCATTATCTTGCGGTGCTCCTTGCCGAAGAAAACCTTGTCGCGGGCTTCGTTTACGGCGTCGAGCGTTATGAGCTTCTGATGACGTCTGGCGGAAATTATGGCGGCTTCGTTGAGCATATTCGCCAAATCCGCGCCCGAACTTCCGGGGGTAAGGCGCGCGATGAGCGCCAAATCCACATCGTCGGCAAGCTTGAGATTCTTGGAATGAACCTTGAGAATTTCCTCGCGCCCCTTGACATCGGGAATGTCTATGGTCACGCGCCTGTCGAAACGCCCGGGGCGCAGAAGCGCATTGTCGAGCACGTCGGGGCGGTTTGTGGCGGCTATGACTATTATGCCGCAGTGGGCGTCGAAGCCGTCCATTTCAACGAGAAGCGAATTGAGCGTCTGCTCGCGCTCGTCGTTGCCGTTGCCCGAGCCTACGCCGCGCTTGCGCTCTACAGCGTCGATTTCGTCGATGAAAATCAGACACGGGGCGTTTTT
>DAVZIV010000192.1:0-3436 GCA_052273125.1 Candidatus Merdousia sp.
TTCTCAGCGCGGTTCCAAAAGACGCTGGAACTGCAATGCAGACGCCGTCGGGGGATTCGCGCACATCGGGGAGCGACGGAACCACAACCACGCCGCCTTCGGACGCGGACGCCGATGAAAAAATCAGCCCCGCGATGCCGTCGCGCAATTCGTCGGCGGAAAAGAGCGCACTTTTTGCGGAATCGTCGAACAAAAAGGCGGAAAGTTTGGGCGAAGATTCCGTGCGAACCTCGGGAGCCTCAAAATCCGCAATTCTGTACGCAACGGCGCAGCAGACGCCGAAGAAGCCGAAAACGGCAACCCCCGTCAGCACGGTAATGAGAAAAAAAACGCCCCTTTTCATTTCAACGCGGTAAAAAAGTTTTTTAACATTTCGGCGGCGATACTAACACAAGGGCAATCTTTATCAATTCCAATTTTGCGAAAATAAACGGCTAACAAAAGTCCAAAAATTTTGTTGAGTTTTTCGCGCGCGAAATTTGAATTGTCCACAATAAAGGCACAAGCATTATGAAGAAAAGCATCATCACGTTGTTCGTTGCCGCGGCGGTTTCGCTGACGGCTTCGGCTCAGAATAAAATAGGCGACATCGTAAAATCGGGAGAACAGTATTTCATCTACATAACGGAGTTGGGTTCGCCCGAATCTAACTCGGAATTCCAGAAGAACCTCGCCGTGATACAGTCGCAAAACTCGGCAATCAGAAAAATGCAGAACGACATCAAGGCGGGAACTTCGCCCGAAAACAAGGCGTACAACGAGGCGCTTTTGCAGAAGATGGAAAAGAGCTACAGGGAAAACGAAAAGCTGATGGGTCAGGCATACGGCTTTGCGCCGAATAGAACCTACAGGCAGATTTACTACAAGAGCAACCTCTGCGTAATGCTCACAAAAGACGAAATGGCGGAGCTTAAGATGAAGGACGGCACTCCCGTAGACCCGCAGAAAATCTCGAATCTCACGCAGTTTGCCCTCTACAGAATAAAGGAAATCAACGGGCCGAAAGAAAACGAAAAGCTCCAGATGCGCATGGGCGAATACTTTCAAAAACAGGCGGAAGTTGCAAAGTTGAGAAAACAGCTTTCGGAAACGAAAGACGCCATAGCGCAAAAATCCCTCGGCGAAAAAATAGCCGCGGGCGAAAAGGCAATCAAGGAATTCGACGCGAAAATACGCGCCGACTACGGACTGCCCGCCGAGCGCAACTACGCCGTTGAGGTTTCAAACTCGAGGCTCTATATGCTGCTTAACCCCGAAGAGACAAAGCGCGTAAAAGACGGTATCGACAAGGCGAAGAAAGCAAAGTCCCAAAAATAGGCGTTAAAACCGGCGCACGGCGCGCCGTCAAACACAAAAAACGGCTCGGGAAATTTCCCGAAGCCGTTTTTTGTGTTTGCCCCACAGCGCCGCTATTTGGAGTTGAGCGCCTCTTTCAAAACCGGCAGCGTATTCTTGAACATAAAGTAGAAGCCCAAGTCGGTCGGGTGGCAGTTGTCCACCGTGAAATACGCAAAATCCAGCCCGTTCATAAGCTGTTTTGAGGGAATGTACCACACCTTTTTATCGCCAGCCTTGACGGCGTTTTCGTAGGTGGTTTTTAAAATGTTGTCGCGCGGGTGCGGCGCGGGAATGATTTTCCCAAAAATTATTATGGGCAGGTCGGGACGCGCCTTGCGTATTATTTTGAAAAACGGCTCGTGTGTCTTTTGGAGATGTTCGAGGCTCGGCGCGTTGTGGTCGTAGTCGAAAACGAACACAGACATATCAAGCGAGGCAATCAATTCAGCCATTTTCTTTTCGCCGCGCGCGCTGCCCGAAAAGCCCAAGTTAATCATGGGCGCATCGACGGCCCTGCACAGCATTGCCGTGTAGGCGTTCGCAGGCCTGCTCGCGCAAGCCCCCTGCGTAATTGACGAACCGTAGAAAAGCACTGGCTTTTTCACCTTGTGTTCGGGCGGCGGCAAAAATTTTGCGTCGGCTAACACGCCTATTTCGAGCGTTTTTACGCCGTTGTAAAGCGGCAAATACAGCGTGTAGTCGCGCATCTGGCTTTTTTTGAAATTGACAAGCTGCGCCTCGACAACGCCGGAATCCTTCTTTTTGGCCTTCGCGGGGTTAACCGTCGAAAGATAGACTTTTGCGCCGTTGCAGAAGAGGTCGAAGCCCGACGCCCCCGTGTCGGGCATATGTCCGATTCTGAAATTCGGATAGGCCAAGCGCGCGCGCAAAACAAGAAACGGAGAGTCGGTACGGAAAGGCACGACCCCGCCCGCAGTGTTTGAAGCCAGAAATATAACGCCCTTGTTGGTCTCCTCTGCGGTTGTTGTCTTGGGGATTCTGTAAAGCTCGCCTCCGTTTTCGGAGAACCACGGGAAACCCTCCAGCACGAACGGCGCCTCGAGCGCGTTTTTGAAGACGGGCTTTTGGGCGTCGGTTTTCGCGGCGGCAAAATTCTTGTCTATTTTCGAGATGTCGACGTTCTTTGCGGCGGCGTTTTTCGCCGTCTCCAACGCCGAAGCAGACTACAAAGCCAGAAAAGCCGCGGCAACTACTGCTATTGTTTTTAATTTGTATTTATCCATAAATAATGTTATTTCATACCGCGGAGCTGCGCCCGCAGCGAGTCCACGGCGTCTGCCGATTTTCTCACTATTGCGGAAATGTCCCTGATTGAATCCTTGATGTCGTCCAAATCCTGAACGGAGGAATCGTACGCAAAACCCGACGAAATGTTGCTTTTAAGCGAGGAGGCTATCGTTGAAATCTGCCCCGAGACAAGCGAAACCGCGCCGAAAGAGCGCGACGACAGCCCGTCCGCCTCCGAAGACGCGTTTTTTGA
Source organism: Candidatus Merdousia sp. (assembly GCA_052273125.1). Lineage (GTDB taxonomy): Bacteria > Verrucomicrobiota > Verrucomicrobiia > Opitutales > Intestinicryptomonadaceae > Merdousia. The sequence goes on from DAVZIV010000192.1 coordinate 2,840, forward strand.
AAGTTCCGCAAGCTCGCCGATTTTGGAATTGTCCAGACTTGCGGCTGATACGGCGGCTTCCATTTCGTCCTTGAGCGATTCCACCGACGCCACGAGAACGCCGACGCCGCGCGAGACCTGCCTGATTTGCGTCGCCAGCGTGTCCGCGCCCTCCGACTCCGCGCCGAGCCTGCGCGCAATTACCGAGAGGTCAAGCCCGAGAAGATTTATGCGTTTTGCCGCGTCGTTGAGCGACGACGAGAGCGAGGCAAGCCTTTCGAGCATTTCGCCGCACTGCGCGAAATTAGTCGCGACCGAAGCCGACAGCGTTGCAACCGAAGCAATGTTTTCGCGCAGCGACGTGCTGCACTTGTGCGATGTTTTGAGGTCGCGCTCAATGCGCACAATCTGCCAGAGGCAGTCGCCGAGCTTGGAGGATTCCTGCATTACAAAATCGTAATCGGTCTTTATCTGCTTGTCGGCTTCGGCAAAGGAGTCTTTCACCGAAACCAGGAGGGCTGTCTTTGTGGCGCTCATACCGCTGAGCATAAGGTTTATGCGGTTTGAAACATTGGCTATGTTTTTGGATTTCTCAATCAGATCCGAAATGTAGTTTAC
>DAVZIV010000193.1:0-3430 GCA_052273125.1 Candidatus Merdousia sp.
GTTCGCCCGAAAAAACGGCGCAAAAAAGCGACGCCCCAAAACAGAGCGCCGCGGTTTTAAATCTGCTGCCGACTACTTCTGTTCGCCCGCGTTGCGGGGACGGTTGGAATTGTTGGGGCGGCGGCGGTGGAAGTTTCTATCCCTGTTGAAATTTTTATTGTTGTTATTGGGATATCTCTTCTTGCCTTTGAAATCGCGCTTGAAATTCTTGTCGAACTTCTTGCCGCGCTTGTCGAAAGACTTGCGTTTTTTCCCGCCGAAGAGCGACTTCAGCGCGGCCTTGATTCTCGCGAAAACGGAAACCTTGCAGCTTGCCTCGTCGGCCGTGGAATACGACACTACGCCGTCTTCGGAACGGTCGTGGCGCGCCTTCGGGCGGCGGTCTTCCAGCGAAACCTCTATGGTTCTGGGCGTAAAGCCCTTCTGCTCAAAAGACGGTCCTTCGTGGACTTTTTCGCAGCCGCACTGGCATTGTTCCTGCGCCTCGGGCTGGACTTCCGGTGTATTTGCGGAATCTTCGGGCTTTTCCTCTGCCGCGTCTTCGGCCGCCTTTTGACGCCTCGGGGTGTATCCGTTGACGTTTGAACCGCTGAGCTTTTCGGAGGTGCAAGACATATCTTCGATTTCGCCGCAGGAGGCATTGCCCGACGACGATTTAGACTTTGCCGAACTGGCTGAACTTCTGTTCCTTCCGTTTCTGCGACGCACCGGCGTTTGAAGAGCCGCCTCTTGCGCGGGCTGAGCCTGCTGCGCTACGACTTCGTTATTGTTTTCGGCGTCGGTTTGATTGTTTTGTTCCATGTTTAGTATATTTAGATTTGCGGAATGCGGCTATGGTAGTCCGTTTAATGTTCTTTTTCGCGAGTGCTACCGCTAATCCGTTAATAAATGAAAAAGAACATCTTTTACTTTCGGTGTTGACGTGTTTGCCGCCCGAACATAGGGAGGCTACGGACAAAATCCGATAAAATCCTCACAACATCACATTTTTGTCGTAAAAACAACACTTTTTTTAAAGAAAGGCTCGACACCCCACCCGCCTTGTTTTGAAATATCGCAATGCAAAATCTTTTGAAAAATTTGAAGTTGCGCGGTTTCGAGCCGCACGTTTTCGACACCGAGGAAGAGGCGAAGGCGTTTCTCGCCGCCGAAATAAAAGATACGGACGTGGGAATGGGCGGTTCGGTCACGGCGGCGCAGCTCGGGTTGTACGAGATGCTCCAAAAGCAAAACAATGTCTACTGCCACTCTTTCGACCGCTCCCCCGGCATTCTCGCAAAGGCGGCAAACGCAAAAGTCTACATTTCGGGAGTGAACGCCTTGGCAAAAACGGGCGAAATTGTAAATATTGACGGGCGAGGCAACAGGGTTTCGGCGCAAATTTGGGGCGCGAACAGAGAACGCGTGTATTTTGTCTGCGGAACGAACAAATTAGCCGAAGACCTCCCGTCGGCAATTTTCCGAGCCAAAAACATAGCCGCCCCGCAAAACGCAAAAAGGCTCAAGCTCAAAACTCCGTGCGCAATAAAGGCGGACAAATGCTACAACTGCAATTCGCCCGAAAAGATATGCAGGGTCTTAAGCATAATGACAAACCCAACAAGCGCACGCGCCATAGTGGTATTGATAGACAAAAATCTCGGCTACTGACGCCGCGACAGGGCGGCATTCGGCGTTTTTTTCCAAGGCGCGAAAAAAAATGTTGCAAAACGTCCGTTTAATCTCTTTACTGGGCACTTTATTGATTTTCAAAAAGGAGAAAATTTTATGTCACAGCACAACAGTTTCAAGAGCGGCGGTTCGTCATCATCGAAAAAACGCAGCGTTCTCAAGCGCTTTGAACGCATAGATTTGCTGCGCAAGCGCGGAGCTTTGAAAACGGTAACCCGCGTAACGGGTCTGCCCAAGACAAAGCCCGCCGAATAATAGGCGGTCAAACAACATACGCTTTTACAAAAGAACGAGATTCGCCGCAAGAGGTGTTCCTCGTTTTTTTGTTTTGAGCGCGCTTTTTTTGTTGCCCGAAGTGCAAATAAGTGGAATGGTTTAGACGTGTTGAAAAAGCATAAAAACAGCCCCAACCCTTTTGAGGACGCAGTTTCCTCCTTCAAACCCGCATTTCAAAAATTCGAGAAGTTTTTGCTGGGGCAGGTTTCCACATTTTCGCCCGAAATAAGAGAGGCCGCACGCAACACGATAGCACCTAAAGGCAAATTCATACGCCCGATTCTCGTTATGTCGGCGGCCGGGGCGTCCGCCGGTGCCGACGCCGTTGTGCGCCGCGCCGCAGTCGTCGAGCTTACCCACCTTTCGACGCTCGTCCACGACGACGTTATAGACAACGCCTCGATGCGCAGAAGCTCGCCAACGGCAAACAGCCTATACGGCAGCCGCACCGCCATTCTCTTGGGCGACATAATATTTGCCCACATGATGACGCTCGCCGTGCAGGATTCCGACCCGCGCGTAGTCGCCGAAACGGCAAAATGCGTGCAGACGGTTTGCGAGGGCGAAATCAAACAGACGCTTTCGGGCAAAAAAGACATAGTTTCAAGGGATCGCTATTACGACATCGTTTACGGAAAGACCGCGGCGCTCTTCGAGCTTTCATGCAGGCTCGGCGCTCTCGCCGCCGAAGACCCTAAATGGGCGGAAGCCGCCGCGCGGGTCGGTAGACAGCTCGGCATTGCCTACCAGATTTTCGACGACGTTTGCGACTGGTTTATGAGCGAAAATCAGGCGGGTAAAACTCTCGGCACGGATTTAATCTCGGGGAAGCAGACATTCCCGCTGATTGTAATGATTGAAAAACTTTCCGCCCGCGCCGCAAAGGAATTCATAGCAAATCTGCCAGACGGAGACTTTGCCGAAATACGCGGCAAAATGGTCGCCGAAAACGTGCTGGCTGAATGCTCGGCTGAAATAGACAGGCGCATAGACTCGGCGGAAAATCTGCTTGAAAAATTCCCCGAAACGGGCGCGAATCTCTCAAAATGCTGCGCGGCTCTGCGCGCAATGAACGCCGAAACCGTTCGGAACGCGGGGCTATGAACAACGCGCCGCTGCTCTATGTCTGCGGAATTTCGCACGAAGATGCGACGCCCGAGCAAATAGGGGCATGCTCTACGGACAGGCAGTTTCTCTCCGCGCGCGAAGCCGACATTGCAAAAAAATACAATTTAAGCGAAATTGTGCTGATTAATACGTGCAATCGCGTGGAATATTATTTTATAGCGCCGAATAATTTCGACGTGCGCGCCTTTTGCGCGGAAGTATTTGCGCCGAATGCCGACTTGTGCAGTGTTGAAACGGGCGCGGCTGCAATAGCGCACATTTTCGAGGTAGCCTCGGGGTTGCGGTCGCAGATGACGGGCGAAACCGAAATCCTCGGGCAGGTCAAGGCGGCGTATTCGCGCGCCTTTGCCGAAGG
>DAVZIV010000194.1:0-3427 GCA_052273125.1 Candidatus Merdousia sp.
GCCGCCGAAGAGTTTTGAGTGCACGCCGCCATCGCCGAAAAAAGCGCCGCGCACAATATTGTTCCGAGCTTAAAAAACATCAGTTTAATGTTGTAAAATAGGCGCGCCTTAGGCAATATAAATCTTGAAAGTTTCGTATGAAAAACCAGATACTTCTTTACGGAAATACAAGAAACAGCGCCGATATCCGCTATTTTGCGGGGGTGTCGATACACGACGATTTTTTCTGCTTCTCGAAAAACGGCCGCCGCTGCGCGCTTTTAAGCCCGCTTGAAATAGGGCGCGCGCGCAGGACTTCGCATTTGGACGAAATTTTCGACTATTCCGAAGTCTGCGCGGCAATGCCAAAAAAAACGCCCAAAAACTATTTCGAGGCGGCGGCGTTTCTGCTGCGCAAGTCGGGGATGCGCCGTCTGGTTGTCCCGTCGGATTTCCCCGCACTCGTGCTGCAAAAGCTCATCGAACGCGGCTTCGATGTCGAAATTTGCGACGGCGAGATTTTCCCGCAGCGCCAATGCAAGAGCGGGGCGGAACTTTCCGAAATCTCCAAGGCAAACGACGTGGCGTCGGCGTGCTTTGAGCTCGCCGAGGAGATTTTGCGCTCTAGCAAAATAGACGGCGGCGTTCTGCACTACAAGGGCGCGGTTCTCACAAGCGAATTTCTGCGCACCGAGATTGAAAAACTTGCAATCTCGCTCGGCGCCGACGCGCTCGATACAATAGCGGCCTCCGGCGTTCAGGCGTGCGACCCGCACGAAGCCGGGCACGGCGCCGTTGCGGCAAATTCGCTCATCGTCTTCGACATCTTTCCGCGCCTGCGCTCGTCTGGCTATTTCGGCGACATGACGCGCACGTTCCTCAAAGGAAAGCCGAGCAAAAAACAGGAGGCGCTTGTCGAGGCGGTTCTCGGGGCGCAGTCTCTTGCAATGTCGAAAATCCGCGCGGGTGCGGACGGCGCGGCGGTTCACGCGGCGGTTGCGGAGCGCTTTGAAAACGGCGGCTATTTTACGAAACTATCGCGCGGGCACTGGAACGGCTTCTTCCATTCCACGGGGCACGGCTTGGGGCTCGAAGTGCACGAGTCGCCGTCGCTGGGCGCGCGCGAATGCATTTTGCGCGAAGGCAACGTTGTCACCGTAGAGCCCGGGCTTTACTACCGCAACATCGGCGGCTGCCGCATAGAGGACAACGTTGCCGTGTGCAAGGACGGCGCGCGCCTGCTTTCACATTATCATTACAACTGGGTTATTGATTGAAAATGTCTTTTTTTAATTTGAAAAATTCCATTGTCTGCGCGGCGGTTTTCGCCTGCGGACTGCTGTATGCCGGAGAAAAAACGGCGTCGGAACTCTTCGCCGAACGGCTCGGCTGTCTGGCGCGCATAGACTTTGTGTGGTCGAGGTACGGCGGAGACGAAAAGTGCGCGCTTGTGGCTACGCTTTGGAATTCCGACGGGCTCGCCGTCGGGCGCTCGTCCGAAATGCCCGAGGCGCGCTTTTCGGATTTGAAAAATTTCAAGGCGCGGTTCTTTCGCGGCGGCACTGCCGAATATTCGGCAAAATATTTGGGCGCAGATTCGCTCACGGGGCTTGCGTTCTTCAAAATAGAAAACGCGCCAAAGTCGGCGGTTTGCGCAGGAGCTCTCGAGCGCGCGCGCCCGAAAATAGCAGAAGAAGTTTGGGGCGGATACCTGCAGGAGGGGGCGTTCGACATCTTTGCAATGTACGCCTCTTCCAAAGTATCGGCTACATTCGGCGGCGCAATATCGCATGTGATTTTGGAGCGCGGCATTTCGATGCACGGCGCGCCGGTGTTCGATTCGCGCGGGGCGTTTGTCGGCATTTTGGCGGACTGCATTCCCGAGTCCGTTTCCATCGGAGACGTTGACACGGGCGAAAAAGTGCCCGTAGACCTGTATTCGTCCCCCAATATAGTCCTTTCCGCCGACACCGTTGCCGCGGCGGTTGCGCGCGCGCCCGCCTCTCCGTACGAAAGCGGCCGCGGCTGGCTCGGCGTGATAAATTTGGGCGTTGTAAAAAGCGACGCCGCAAAAATGATGGGCATTGAAAACGCCGCCGCAATATCCGTGGGCGACGTTCTCAAAAACTCGCCCGCCTCCCGCGCGGGAATAGTTCAGGGCGACGTGATTTTGGCGGTCGACGGCAAGCCCGTACCGCGCGCCGATTTGGATTCGCAGTCGGTTGATTTTCTCGGCGCGGCGGCGTTTTTGAAAAAGCCCGATGATGAGCTTTTGCTGCGGGTTTTCGACGGCTCGAAAGAGCGCGATGTCCGCGTGAAATTGGGGGCGTTCCCGAAATCCGTCGGGGCGGGCAGGGGCGAATATTTCAAGAGCGCCGACTTCGCCGTGCGCGAATTTCTCGTTGACGACGCCGTTTCGACGGGGCTGATGGACGCCGCGGCGCAGGGGTGCGTGGTGGAATATGTGGGGCCGTCGCTTGCGCGAAATTCAAACGCGTCGGCGTCGCTCGAGGTGGGCGACAGGATTTTGGAGGTGGACTCCGCAAAGGTTGACTCTTTCGACACCGCCGCGAACGCCATACGAAAAAGCATCAAAAACAATTCCGAAATGATAATTCTTGCCGAAAATTCGCAAGGCTCGAAACTCGTAAAAATCAGGCTTAAAAAATGAGGAAGTTTACATCGGCGGCGCTTGCCGCACTTTTTGCCGCGTCGGTTTCGGCGCAGACGCATTCCGACGCCCGCTCCGTTTTCGCCGAGGCGGTGGAGGTATCGGCGCTTTCGTCAAAGACCGTTTCCGACGGAATGCGCGAAGCCGCCGACCTGCGCAGGCTTGCCGAAGCCGAAAATGCCGCGCTTGAGGATATGCGGCGCAGGCTCGGCGAGCTCGAGGCGGAAAACGCGCGCCGCGCAATGGCGCTGGAAAAAACGTCGGCGCGCCTCTCTTCCGACGCCGAAAAACTGGCGGCTTTTTCCGCGTATCTCGACGGCGTGTACTTGGAGATTTTAAATTCAGTTCCCGCGGGCGTCTTGCCGAAGTCGGATTTTCCGCGCGACGCCCTGAAAACAAAGACGCTTCCCGAAAAACTCCGCGCGGTTTTGGCTTTGCTTGACGCCCTAAAAAGCGCCGCCGCGCGAATAGACGTTTCCAAGGACGGCGAATTTTCCACAGGCGTGTTCGTGCGCGCCCGTGGAAAAATAGTCGGCGATGTTTCGCCTTTGGACGTTTCGGCAAACGGAGGCTCAAAATGAAAATAATAATTTGTAGTCTGTCCCTGATTTTTTGCTGCGCATGCTTCGGCGAAGCGCCGACATCGGCGGCTCTTATGGATTCCGCACAGAGGGAGCTTTCCGCCGCGCGCGCCGAATACGCAAGGGCAGTGGAAAAAGTCCGGCTTCAACGGGAAGCCGCGCGCGCCGAGTACGAAAAGGCGTGTGCGGAGTCCGC
>DAVZIV010000195.1:0-3405 GCA_052273125.1 Candidatus Merdousia sp.
TTTTCCGTTTCCCCGAAATTTATTGAAAACTTGCCCCAAAATGTACGAACCTTTGCGGGAATGAAAAAATCGGAACAAAAATACGCCTTTGACGAGGAAACCGAAATGACGCTCCTTGAGACTGTCTCTTCGGCGGTCGCCCAGCGCAAAAAAGTTTCCGAAACAATATCGACAACGCTTGCGCTGCTCTCGCAGACTATGGGCTTCATACGCGCGACCATAACACTGCGCAACGGCGACTATCTCTTCATCGAAGACGCCCAGGGGCTCGACCGCGAAAGCATAAAGCGCGGCGTCTACAAAATAGGAGAGGGCATAACGGGCAAATCCGCCGCCGAGGCGCGCCCCATCGCCGTAGCCGACATTTCCAAGTGCAAGGACTTTCTAAACAGGACAAAGTCGCACACCGAGCCGCTTGAAAACACCGCCTTTTTGTGCGCGCCCATAATATATATGGAACAAGTCATAGGCACGGTGAGCGCCGAACGCCGCAACGCCGACAAAAAGCGCCTCAATGCCGACTTGGAACTCCTCGAGACAATTTCAAACATAATTGCCGACCCTGTCGCCCTGCTCTACATGCGCAAGGAGGAAAGCAACAAGCTGCGCGCCGAAAACAGGCGCGGCGACTCTCTTGTGGAATCGAACCGCCCCGCGATTATGATCGGCAACTGCGGCGCAATGCAAAACGTCTACGATTTCATCGCCAAGGCGTCGGGCACGCGCGAATGCGTTTTCATCAGGGGGAAATCGGGCACGGGCAAAGAGCTTGCCGCGCGCGCAATCGCAGCCGACGGCGAATTTTGCGTAGTCAACTGCGCGGCGCTTCCGCAGAAGCCAGCCTCGCTTTGGCAGCTGGGATTCGACGAACAAAAGACAGTATTTTTCGACGAGGCCGCGGCGCTTTCGCAGGCGGTGCAGAGGGAGCTTGCGGCGGTGGTCGAAACGGGCAAATTCGCAAAGCTGGGCGCAAGCAAGCCGTCGGCGCTGAATGCAAGGCTCGTGTTCGCAAGTTCGCTCGATGTCGAAAAGCTGCTCGAGTCGGACACGTTCGACAAATCGTTCTACGCGGCAATCTCCAAAAATTCCGTGCACATTCCGTCTCTGAAAGACCGCAAGAGCGACATCGTTTTGCTTGCCGAATATTTTCTCGAAAAGTTCAACGCAATCCACGGCAAAAACATAAAGCGCATTTCCACGCCCGCAATCAATATGATGAGCATTTACTCTTGGCCGGGGAACGTGCGCGAGCTTGAATCGTGCATGGAGCGCGCGGTGATGTCGTCGAACGATTCGGCGATTTCGGGCTACAACCTGCCCCCGTCGGTGCGCTCGGCGGCGTATTCGCACAGAAACCTCCCCTACGGCGAAGACATCGACTTTGAATCAATGGTGGAGTCTTTCGAGAGGGAGCTAATCACCGAGGCTCTCAAATCCTCGCGCGGCAACGCCGCCGACGCCGCAAGGCGCCTCGGGCTTACGCAGCGCATAATCAACTACAAAATCAAACGCTACGCCATTGTGGCGTCGTGGTACAAAAACATTAAGTAATATGGCGGAAAAAATCATGGTGGCGCTCTCGGGCGGCGTCGACAGCGCGGTGGCTCTGGCGCTCCTCAAGCAGGAGGGCTGCGACGTTTCCGCCGCCTACATGAAGACGTGGATGAACGAAGAGGGAATCGACGTCTTCGGCGACTGCCCGTGGCATCGGGACATTCTCGACTGCCGCAGCGTCTGCCAAAAGCTCGGCGTAGATTTTGAAGACGTTGATTTCATCGAGGAATACAGACAGCAGATTGTAGAGTATCTCGTAGACGGCTACAGGCGCGGGCGCACGCCAAACCCCGACGTTATGTGCAACCGCCGCATGAAGTTCGGCAAATTTTTGGACTACGCAAAAAAGCGCGGTTTCGACACCGTCGCCACTGGGCACTACTGCCAGATTCGCCAAAACGCCGACGGCTCGCGCGACCTCGAAATAGGCACAGACCCCAGCAAGGACCAGTCCTACTTTCTGTGCATGATTACCCAAGACCAGCTTCGCCACGCCGCCTTTCCCATCGGCTCGATGCTGAAGACGCAGGTCAGGGAGGTGGCGCGCATGGCGCAGCTTCCCAATTCGGAAAAAAAGGATTCTCAGGGAATATGTTTTTTGGGGAAAATAAAAATTCAGGACTTTTTGCGCCACTACATTCCCGAAAACGACGGCGACATTGTAAACCGCAGCGGCAAAGTTCTCGGGCGGCACAAGGGGCTTTTCAACTACACAATCGGGCAGCGCAAGGGCATCGGCGTTCCGTCGAATGCCGACAACAAGCGCTATGTGGTGGTGGCAAAAGATTTCGCGCGCAACACGCTCATTATAGATTTCGATTCCGAATCCGCCCCCGAACTCTACGCAAGTTCGGCGAAGCTTGCCGATGTCAACTGGATTAACAGACCGCTCGACAAGCCGCAGGAACTCTATGTGCGCGTGCGTTATCGCGACGACCTCGTAAAGGCGCTTTTCTCCCCCGCCCCCGACGGCGGCGCGACGGTTGAATTTCAGGCGCCCCAACGCGCCATTGCCGCGGGTCAGGTTATGGCAATTCACGCGCCCAACCGCAACACCGTTTTAGGCGGCGCATTTTTTGTGTAGTTTTTGTGCGCCTCTTGTGCGGTTTTGCGGCGGCGTATTGGTGTTATTTTATATCAATCGGGCGCGGCAAAAATAGTCGATTTATGCGCTTGACAGTTTGTTTTATATTTGAAATAAATCCAGTCGATTATGGCAAATTCCACTGAGAAAGTTTCAAATCACGAGCGTTATCACGTTCCCAATTTAAAGCGCGGGCTGGAAATTTTCGAGCTTTTGGCAAAGAATACCGACGGCATGACGCTGCCCGAAATTTCCAAGACTACCCGCTACTCTAAGAGCAGCGTTTTCAGAATTCTCTGCACGCTTGAGGACTGCGGATATGTGATGAAAAAGGAGGACGAGCGCACATTCAGAATGTCGAGAAAGCTGGCGGCTCTCGGCTATGCGGCGTTCGGGGAATCCAACATTGTGGAAAAGAGCATGGACATTTTGCGCCAAATGCGCGACCGTCTCGGCGAAACGGCAATGCTTGGCACAATGCTTGACGAGGGTTGTGTAATGATTGAGCAGGCTCCCGGCACTCAGCCGTTCAAGTTCTTGGGCGAAATCGGCATGCGCATTGCATTTCACGCCTCCGCCCCGGGAAAGGCAATGCTGGCATTCCTCCCAAAAGACGAAGCCGACCGCAAGCTTTCAAAAATCAAGTTCCACAAGTACAATGTCCACACCATTTCAGACAAAAAGACATTCCTTGAGGAGCTTGCCCGCGTGCGCAAATGCGGCTATGCCTTTGACAAAGGCGAGGAAATCAAGGGGGTCAACTGTGT
>DAVZIV010000196.1:0-3403 GCA_052273125.1 Candidatus Merdousia sp.
TACCGCGACGTTTGTGTCGGGCTTTACGTCGTCCTTATGGATAAAGATTGAATCCGTGCCGTATTCGAGCGCGTAGCTCGCCGACGCCGTTTGGCGGGGCAGCTTGCCCTTTTTTCTGACGGGGATAAACGGCACGCCCAATTTCATTGCAACGGGAATGCCGAAGAAAAAGCCGCGCGCCTCGGGCGAGACAATCGCCTGAGGCTTGAATTTTGCAACCGAATCCGCAACGGCGTCGCACGCCTGCGCGTACGCGGCGGGGGAGAGCAGAATGGGGGTTATGTCGTAGAAAAGTATTCCCTTTTTGGGGAAATCCGCGACGGTTTTTATCTGTTTTTCAAAATTAAATTCCATTAGAAGTCTTCCTTGTGGATAACGGTGTCTTTGATTTCGGCGGACTTGTTCGGGTAGTCGAGCGTGTAGTGCAGCCCGCGGCTTTCCTTTCTCGAGAGCGCCGAGCGGACAATCAGAATTGCAACAAGCACTTCGTTGCGCAGCTCGATGAGGTCGGGCTCGAGCTTGAAATTCCAGTAGTATTCGTCTATTTCGCGCTTGAGGTTTTCAAGGCGGTGCAGGGCGCGTTCGAGTCGGCGCGTTGTTCTGACAATGCCGACATAGTCCCACATTATGCGCTTGAGTTCGCCCATATTGTGCTGAAGAAGCACGCGTTCATCGGGATCACGCGTGTCGCCGTCTTTCCATTCTGGAACGGAAATGTCGGCGTCGGACTTGTCCTTTATGTATTTGTCCACGGCAACCGAAGCGTTGTTTGCAAGCACGACTGCCTCCAAGAGCGAGTTGCTTGCAAGCCTGTTTGCCCCGTGCAGACCCGTGCAGGCGACTTCGCCGCAGGCGTAGAGCCCCTCAATGGAGGTTTTGGCGTCCATATCGGTCTTGACGCCGCCGCACATGTAGTGCGCCGCGGGAACAACGGGCATATAGTCCTTTGAAATGTCTATGCCCTTTTCAAGGCAGTGCTGGTAGATTTGCGGGAAGCGCAGGCTAAGCTCCTCCTTCGACTTGTGGGTGATGTCGAGCCATACGTGGGGCGTGCCCAGACGCTTCATTTCGCTGTCGATTGCGCGGGCTACGATGTCGCGCGGAGCCAAATCCTTGCGCGGGTCGTAGTTGGGCATAAAAGCCTCTCCGTTGGCGTTGCGCAGAATTGCGCCCTCTCCGCGGACGGCTTCGGAAATCAAAAATCTCTCGCCCTTTTCCGAATACATCGCCGTCGGGTGGAACTGAATGAATTCGAGGTTTGCAACCTCCGCACCCGCGCGGTACGCCATTGCAATGCCGTCGCCCGTGGCAATTTCGGGGTTTGTCGTGTAGAGGTAGACGCAGCCCGTGCCGCCCGTGGCGAGCATTACGGCCTTTGTTGTCACGGTTTTGACGGTATTGTTGTTGGTGTCGAAAACGTATACGCCGACAACTCTGTCTTTTTCGCCCCCGGCAAGCTTGCGCGTTTTCGACATCATAATGAGGTCTATTGCATAGTGGTGCTCGAACATCGAAATATTCGGGTTTTCCGATACCGACTTCAGCAGTGCCTCTTCTATGGCGCGCCCGGTGTAGTCTTTAACGTGCAGGATTCTGCGCTGCGAGTGCCCGCCTTCGCGCCCAAGCTCTACGCTGCCGTCGCTTCCCTTTGAAAATTCCACGCCCTCCTCTATGAGGTTTTTTATCTGCGCGGGGCCCGCCTTTACTATGGCGCGCACGGCGTCTTCGTGGCAGAGTCCGTCGCCGGCTATGAGCGTGTCTTTTACGTGCGATTCAAAATTGTCCGTGCCGCTTGTAACGCTTGCAATGCCGCCCTGCGCGTGGTTCGTGTTGGTGTCGGAACGCTCCTTTTTTGTGAAGATTGCAACCCTGTGCCCGAGCTTTGCCGATTTCAGCGCGAAGCTCAACCCCGCGATTCCGCTTCCGACTATGGCGATGTCGAATTTCATTTTGTTATAAAAAGAGTGTTTGTGTTAGATTAAAATATTGTCTATGAGGCGCGTCTGACCGTACCAGACGGCCACGCTTATGCGGCATTTTCCCGCCTGTATTTCGGAAACGGGCATCGACGTCTGCGCGTCCACGACATCCGCGTATATCACGCGCGCCTTTGCGTTTGCAATGCTGTTGATGACGAACGCCTTTGTCCTGTCCACGCTGCGGCAGTTTTCCTCCCCGATCATTTTCTTGGCGGCTACAAGCGCGTTGTGTATGCGGGTAGCGCCTATGCGCTCGAGCTTGTCCATATACTTGTTGCGCGAGCTAAGCGCAAGCCCGTTTTCGTCGCGGACAATCGGGGCGCGGACAATTTCAACGTCCATAAAGAGGTCGCGCACCATTCTTTCTATGATTGAAATCTGCTGGGCGTCTTTTTCGCCGAATACGGCAATGTCGGGCTTGACTATGTTGAAGAGAATGTTGACGACGGTCGTAACTCCCCTGAAGTGTTTGGGGCGCGACTTGCCGCAAAGCTCTTTGCTGATTGTTTCCTCGCTGACGAACGTGGAGGCGTCGGGCGCGTAGATGTCGGATACCGACGGGGCGAAAACAACGTCTGCGCCAGCCGCCTCGCAGTTGGCGGCGTCGGCTTCGAGCTGGCGCGGATATTTGTCGAAATCTTCGTTCGGACCGAACTGCGTCGGGTTGACGAAAATCGACACCGTCACGAAATCGGCTTTCGATTTCGCCAGCTTAATGAGGCTCAAATGGCCTTCGTGAAGAGCGCCCATTGTGGGAACGAGCGCCGTTTTTTTGCCTTCGGCTCTCGCTTTTACGCAAAAAGCCTTCATTTCTTTTGGAGAAGATATTATTTTCATTGATTTAATTCCGCTCTCTTATTTTTTTATATGCTTAACATTTTTTCAGAAAAAGCAAATATTAAAATAACAGCGCAACAATGAGCGACTCATACATTCAAAATCTCTTCGCCGAAAGAATCGGCGGCGTCAACTACGGCAAAAGCAACGCCATTTACAAGTTCGAGAAAATCAAGCGCGCAAAGCGCGCGGCAAAGCTCGCCAAGCCCGACTTGCCCCTCATTGACATGGGCGTGGGCGAGCCCGACGAAATGGCGTTTCCCGAAGTTGTGGAGGCTCTCTACGTCGCGGCAAAAGACCCCAAGAACAGGGGCTATGCCGACAACGGCGGGCGCGATTTCAAAGTTGCCGCCGCAGGCTATATGAAAGCCGTATTCGGCGTGGAGCTTGACCCAGACACCGAAATCTTGCACTCGATGGGCTCGAAGGCGGCTTTGAGCATTTTGCCCGCGTGCTTCATCAACTCCGGCGACGTAGCCATTATGACTGTCCCCGGTTATCCCGTTTTCGGCACGCATACAAAGTACTTTGGCGGCGAAGTCTACAACGTGGCACTCAAGGCGGAAAACAACTTCCTGCCCGATTTG
>DAVZIV010000197.1:0-3392 GCA_052273125.1 Candidatus Merdousia sp.
GTAGTCGTACGGGGAATCGCCCACGCAGACTACATCGCCGGCACCCAAACCAATAAGCTGCAAAGCCGACCGCGTAAATTCGGGATCGGGCTTGCGCGGCGAATGCAGCGAAGTCGCCGCAACGCAGTCGAAATATTCAAAAAGCCCCAAGTGTTTCAAAACCGTTTTCGCGCCCGACTGCTGCTTGTTTGTAAAGCAACCCAAGAGCATTCCCGAAGAGCGCAGGGCGCGGAGAATTTCGGCGGCGTACGGCATGGCCTTGAGCCCGTAGAGGGCGAAATTGTCGTAGAGTTCAAGGTAGATTTCGGCGGCGCGGGCGGCGTCGGCGGCTCGCGGCGTACCCTCCAAAAGCCTCTGCATTGTAATCAAAATTGAGCCGCCGACCGTGTGCAAAACGGTGTCGTACGACGGCGCGGGAATGCCAAGCTGCGCGAAAGCCTCGCAGGTGCATTTGTGGATTGCCGAATAATTGTCGGCAAGAGTGCCGTCCAAATCGAACAGAGCGCCTTTGAATTTTCTATTTTCCATAATCTATGCGTGCCATTTCTATAAATTGCGTTTCGGGTGAATGCTTTGCCAAATACGCCCTGATGTAGTCGGCAGTGGAGCGCTCTATCGGCTGCGGCGCGGCGGGATATGTATTGTAGACAATGCCCGCTATGAAAATATTGCGGCGCAGGCACGCCTCGAGCGAAAGAAGCGCGTGGTTGAGGCTGCCCAGTTTCGACGAGACAACAAGATAAAGCGGCAGCGAGTGCTTGCAAATGTAGTCCAACGTAGTGAAATTTTGCGAAAGCGGAACGGCAAGCCCGCCCGCGCCTTCGAGCAGCACGACATCGTAGCGGCTGCGCAAAAGCTCGGTCTTGGCGGCAATTTTGGCGGGGTCTATTTCGGTGTTTTCCATACGAGCCGAAAGGTGGGGAGAGGCGGGATACTTGAAGACGTACGCGCAGGTGACGCCCGAAACGTCCTCGGGCAGTAAATTAATTCCCATTATTTTTCGATGGGTAATAATATCCTCCGCCATTTTTTGACATCCAGTCTGCACGAGCTTCTGCGTTATCACGCGTTTGCCCTCCGCGGCGAAGCGCCGCGCCAGAAAGCCCGTAGCAACGCTTTTGCCGACATCGGTATCAATTCCCGAAACAAAGTAAACCATACTATTCCTTTACGGCTATTATGTATATCGGGTTGTAGGTCAGGCGCACGCCGCCGCAGTCGGAGAACAGCGCCGAGTACGCGCCCGAAAACGAGCGCAGGCGATGGGGTGTCCAAAATTCGGAAGTCGCGCCGTTGACGCCCGTGTCGCGCACGTGCCGCAAAACTTCGGCTGGCGACTTGAACAGGAACGAAAATTTGTCGTCGCCCGAAAGCACTATTTTAAAACCCGCCGCCGAAACCTGACTGCAAAATTCATCGAAAGTGTCGTAGACTGCGGGCGAGTAGCCGAACTTGGCAAATTCCGCGAAGTTGTCGGGACCGAAAGAGCCAAGCGCAATCACGGCGTTTTTTGCCGCCGCCTTGTAGAGTTTTTTGTAGAGCCGTGCGCGGTCGGGAATCCATTGAAGCGAGGACGCCGAAAGAATCAAATCGGGACTTCCCCCTATATCCACTTCGGCGACGGGACCGGCGCAAAAGCTTCCGCCGAGCGACTGCGCCGCTTCCGCGCACAACCCGAGGCTTAAATCGTTGAGGACAAATTCGCCGCAAACAATGTGCTTTTTTATCTGGGCTGAGAGAAAGCCAGTTCCGCAGCCGAACTCGAACGCGCGGTTGAAGTGGCGTTCGGGGAAAAGCGCGCAGAGTTTTTCGCGCAGGAAAAGCGCCACGTTTTTCTGAACTACCGAACGCTTGTTGTAGCGGGGAGCGGCGCGCTTGAACGCATCGGAAAAGCGCCCGCCCGTGTGCGGAATGGAAAGCGCGTAGGAAAAGAGCTTGGGATTGAGGTGCGCCCCCTCCCAAAAGGACACGTTTTCAAAGGATTTTTCGAGAGCCGAAACGGAAAATATCCTGTCGGAAGAGCAGCCGAATGCGTAGTCCCAGCGGGATTTCGGTTCGGGGTTTGCCGCGGAAAATTCGGAGAGAAAGCGAAGTTCGTCGGCACATTCCCCGGGCGTGCGCGGGCACATAAGCTCCGCATTTTCGGGCACGTCGCCGCAAATTCTGCGCAGGAATTTTTTGAAAGCCTGCGCGTCGAAACCCGACAGCGTGGCGTCGAAGATTTCGGGAGGAATTCCGCGCTCTGCGTCTACGGGGGTGGGCGTGCCGCAAATAGCCGTACGTATTTTCACGTTGGGCATATCCGCACAGACAACGTCGGCAACCTTGACGCCGAAAGACCACGCCGCCACGTACAGCTGCGCGTACTGCGAAAAATCCGCCGCAAAAACGGCGTCGCGATAGTCGTAAACAAAGCACACGTCCGTATTCGGCAGCTCGAGAGCGCCCAAAAGCCGTTCGTCGCAGGCGAAACCGCCGAAGAACACCGCCGCCGATTTCGTCGGCGCGCCGTCGGATTTTCTAAACCATTTAAATTTCATTTTTTAAAATATTGTTAAATTCGGCGGCGAATTTTTCAAGTTCCGAATTTTGCATTTTGGCGTTGAGCGAAAGCCTCAGGCGCGCCGCGCCCTTTGCAACGCTCGGATGGCGCACCGCGGGCGCCCACCAGCCCGACTGCAAAAGAGCCGCCGAAATTTCCGACGCCCTGAATTCGTCGCCGATTAAAACTGGAACAATCTGCGTCTGCCCGAGCGCCCTGCCGCGCGGGAAGAGCCGCCGCGCATATTCGGAAAGTTCGCGCAGATGCGCGCGGCGGTCGCCCATTTTGCGGATTTTTTCAAAGACAAAGCGCGTCCACAGCGCCGAAAGCGGCGGCATCGCCGTTGTGAAAATGAACGGGCGCGCACGGTTTACAAGCAGGCTGCGCAGTTCCGGCGAAACAAACACAACCGCCCCCTGCGACGCAACCGCCTTGCCGAGCGTGCACATGATTATGTCTACGTCCGCAGCCAGAGTGCTTCGGGCGCACAGCCCAAGCCCGTCGCGCCCGAAAAGCCCGAAGGAATGGGCTTCGTCTATGTATAAAACGGCGTCGAAACTGCGCTTTAGGCGCACGAGCTCGCCAATGTCGGCAACGTCGCCGTCCATGCTGAAAACGCTTTCGCTGACGATGAACGCGCGGTCGAATTTGGCGCGGTTTTCCGAAAGCAGGCGCTCGAGGTGGGCGTAGTCGTTGTGGGCAAAGCGGAAGAATTTTGCTGGCGAAAGCCGCATGGCGTCGATGAGGCTCGCGTGAATGAGGCGGTCGCAAAATATAGCGTCGCGCGAATCGGCAAGCGCTGGAATTATCCCCGTGTTGGCGTGGTAGCCGCCGCCGAAAAGCAGGCAGC
>DAVZIV010000198.1:0-3383 GCA_052273125.1 Candidatus Merdousia sp.
GCCCTTTTGCGCCGAGCCGCGCCCGTCGGGTTTGCCGAACCCGCGCGAGCGGAAATTTTCCACGCCTGCGAACTGCCGCTTAGCGCCGTGCGCGCGCTGCCTGTCGAATTCGGCGACGGCTTGGCGCGAAGCGCGGCGGCGCTCGTCAAATTCGCGCTTGGCGTCGGACGCGGAACTACCTTTTTCAAAATTGTCGCATTTTGGGCTCTTTTTGAAATCGGATTTCGCCGAGCGTATGCCGAACTTTTTCGAAGGCTTTGTCCCGTGCGGGGTTTCGCGCTCGAGGAATGCCGTCGGGCGGCGTTCGCCGTAGAGTATTTCGGCGGCAAAATCTTTGTCCTTGGGCTGTTTAGGCGGGCGTTGCGGCTGCTTTTTGCCTGCCATTTTCGCGCGGAAAGCCCTGTTCTTTTCGACCAATTCCGCCACGTTTTCGGAGAAAAACTGCGTGTCTTTGAAAATCGGAATGTTGATTTTGGCGAACTTTTCTATTGCCGAAAATTCCTGAACGTTGTCGCGCGTGCAGATTGAAACCGCCGAGCCCGACGTCTCCGCGCGCGCGGTTCTGCCGATGCGGTGCACGTACGTTTCGGGGGCTTCGGGAAGGTCGTAGTTGACGACCATATCCATATTCTTTACATCTATTCCTCGCGCGGCGATGTCTGTTGCCACAAGCACTTTGATGGTTCTGTCTTTGAACCTGCCCAGCGCCTTTTGGCGCGCCGATTGCGATTTGTCTCCGTGAATCGAATCCGCGGGGATTCCCTCTTTGCAGAGGCGTTTTGCCAGCTTGCCCGCCCCGTGTTTCGTGCGGCAGAACACCAGCGCGAGGAAATTTTTGTCTTCGGCTTTGGGCTGGAGCAGCTCTATGAGAAAATTGTATTTGTCTACGCTTTCGATTGTCGCAGCGCGCTGGTCGATTTTTTCGACCGTGGGGTTGTCGGGAGAAATTGTTATTTTTAGGGGATTTATAACAATGGTTCGCGCAAGCTTTTCGATTTCGTCTCCCATGGTCGCCGAAAACAACAGCGACTGTCTTTTGCTGGGCAGCTGCGCGCAAATTCTGCGAATGTCGGGAATGAAGCCCATGTCGAGCATTCTGTCCGCCTCGTCGAGCACCAGAAATTCCACGCCGTCGAACGAGAGTTTTTTGCGGTTGAAGAGGTCCAGCAGCCTTCCCGGGGTGGCAACCAAAATATCCACTCCCTGCGAGAGCATTTTCACCTGCGGCTTTTCCGAGACACCGCCGTATGCCTTGCAGTACGAGAGGTTCAGATGCCTGCCGAACATCGAGATGTTTGCGCCTATTTGTTCGGCGAGCTCGCGCGTGGGCGTCAAAATCAGCGCCCTGAACTGCGACGGTTTGGGGAATTTGCCTTCCGATTCCAGCTTTTGCATTATCGGCAGGGCGAATGCCGCAGTCTTTCCCGTGCCCGTCTGGGCGCAGCCGAAGATGTCGCGCCCCGACAAAATCGCGGGAATTGCGCGTGTTTGTATGGGCGAGGGGCGTTTGTATCCCATCGCCGAAACGGCCTTCAACAAATCGTCGCAAAGCCCCAAATCAGAAAATCCTATTTCACTCATTACTCACCAATACATTGCCCCTCTTGGGCGTTCTTGCAAGTCAAAACGCCGAAAAGGCAAAACGGTTTTTTTGTCCGCGAAAAGGAGTCCCTATTTTTTATAGCAAATCGAGGAGGCAAGAGAGGCGAGAATCAGCAGCATTCCCAGCAAGCCCGTGATTGTTTCGGGAATTTCCGTTATTGTGGAAATCAGCATAATTGCCGCCAGCGAGCCTATTGCCCAGTATGCGCCGTGAGTCAGGAAAACCAACTTGTCCAGCGCGTGTTTTTCCACCAGCAGCAGCGTTATCGAGCGCACGAAGAACGCGCCCACTGAAAGCCCTATTGTTATCACTACGACATCGCGCGTGAGGGCGAATGCTCCAAGCACGCCGTCGAGCGAAAACGACGCGTCTATAAGCTCCAGATACAAAAATGCCGCAAGTCCTGCGTGCTTTACCGCAAAGGCGTGTTGGTGTTGCGCCATGTCTTCGAGCTTTTGGCTGATTCCGTGAATTAACAGGTGTACGATTATTCCCGCAAAGCCCGCCGCAAGCGACACCGCGCGCGCCTCTTGTTCAATGAACGGCTGGATTGCAATCAGCGCCGCCGACGAAATCAGCAGCGGGGCGAATTTTATTCTGCCGATTCTTTTCAACAACTTTTCCGCGGGGGCAATCCAGTGGAGCGTTTTGTTGTTGTCGAACATAAATTCGCAGAAGAGCATTGCCAAAAACGCGCCGCCGAAAGACGAAATCCCCACGTGCGATTCCCTCAAATGCCTTGCGTATTCGTCGGGGTTTGATAGCGCCAGATTCAGCACGTCGGCGCACGAAATTCCCGAAAATACCGAGACTATCACAATGGGGAAGACAAAGCGCATTCCGAAAACGGCAATCAAAATGCCCCATGTCAGAAATCTCGTCCGCCAAACGGGCGCCATTGTCCTGAGTTTTGAGGCGTTGATTACCGCGTTGTCGAAACTCAGGCTGATTTCAAGCACGGCGATAATCAGTGCGCTCAACACGAACGCCGAGCCTGCCGCGCCCACCGCCGTTCCGCGGACGAAAGCGGCCACCAGACCGATTGCCAATACCGACAAATCCAACCAGAAAAATTTGAACATATCTTTTATTCCCAACTTGAGCCCTCCTATAAAAGCGCCGAGAATAAAGGCAATTCTTCTTTGCGTTCAACCATTTTTTTGTTAGGATTCTGTTAGGAGCCCTTCTCAATCGTTTGATTGTTCATAAAAAGGTTGACGTTTTCATTAGAAGGTAGATATTGGGGCACAATTTCGTAATAGTTTAACGACCCTTACAAAAACATACATAGACAATGAAAAGCAAAAATAGCGCAATTACCGACGGCAACGAGGCCGTGGCTTCAATCGCCTTTCGCGCAAGCGAAACAATTGCAATTTACCCGATAACTCCCTCGTCTCCCATGGCGGAGTCGTGCGAAGAGTGGGCGGTAAAAGGCAAGAAAAACGTGTGGGGCTTTACTCCCACGATCAGCCAGCTCCAGAGTGAAGGCGGCGTGGCGGGTGCAGTTCACGGCGCACTCCAGACGGGTACGCTGATGACAACTTTCACGGCATCGCAGGGCCTGCTGCTGATGATTCCCAACATGTACAAGATTGCAGGCGAACTCACGAGCTTTGTAATGCACGTCAGCGCCCGCGCTCTCGCCCACCACGCGCTCTCGATTTTCGGCGACCAGACCGACGTTATGGCGTGCCGCCAGACGGGCTTTGCAATGCTGTGCTCCAACAGCGCTCAGGAAGCCCACGATATGGCGCTCATAGCCCACGCCTCCACGCTG
>DAVZIV010000199.1:0-3378 GCA_052273125.1 Candidatus Merdousia sp.
ATGCGGGCAAATCGTTTTAACTGTAATCGAAAAATAAGGAGTTTCTCATGGAAGAAATTGCAATTATTGGCAGCGGTTGCGCGGGACTCGGCGCGGCAATATACGCCGCGCGGGCGGGAATGTCGCCGCTGGTACTCGAGGGAGCGCAGCCCGGAGGATTGTTGACTACGACATCGGAAGTGGAAAACTTCCCCGGATTCCCCGACGGCATAAACGGCTTCGACCTCGTTTGGAAAATGCGCGAGCAGGCTCTGAAATTCGGCGCGCACATTGAAAGCGCGGCAGTCGAAAGCGCCGACTTCTCGTCGAAGATAAAAATTCTAAACCTTGCAGGCGGCGGAAAAATAGAGGCTAAAAAAGTCATAATTGCAACAGGCTCTTCGCCGCGGCTGACTGGCGCGAAGGGCGAGCGCGAACTTTACGGCGGCAGGGGCGTCTCCGTCTGCGCCACGTGCGACGGCGCATTCTACAAGGGCAAAGACGTGCTCGTAATAGGCGGCGGAGACACCGCCTGCGAAGAGGCTGTGTTTCTGACGCGCTTTTGCAATTCGGTAAAGATAGTCCACCGCCGCGATTCCCTGCGGGCGTCGGAAGTTATGCAGCGCCGCGCGCTCTCCAACCCCAAAATTTCGCCTCTCTGGAACTCCGTTTTGGAGGAAATTCTCCCCGACGAAAAGGGGTTCTGCCGCGCCGCCGTACTCAAAGACACCCGCACGGGCGCACTCTCGAAAGTGCAGTGCGGCGGAATCTTCGTGGCGATAGGGCACGTCCCCAACACTGCGGCGTTCAGGGGCGCGGTCGAAACCGACGAAGCCGGATACATAAAAGTTTTCGACGATGTCAAAACGAGTGCCGACGGCGTATTTGCAGCGGGAGACTGCGCCGACCCGAAATACAGGCAGGCAATAACGGCGGCGGCTTCGGGCTGCAAGGCCGCTCTCGCCGCAGTTAATAATTTATAATAAAAAATTGTAAATGATAAGAATACAATTAGACGTAAAAAATTCATTCTCCGAACCGTTTGAAACGTGGAGCTGCGAAACGGGCTGTTCGAACTGGGGCATTGAAAAGGTAGACGACAAACACGCGCCGACGCTCTTCGGATATTTCGACGACGAGAAATCGGCGCTCGAAAGCCTCGCCGAAATGCGCAAGTCTTTCCCCGAGCTTCCCGCCGATTTCAAAATAGAGCCCGTCTGCGACCGCGACTGGCAGAACGAATACAAAAAATTCCTCACGGCGTGGAAATACCGCGACCTCAACTGGGTTCCGCTGTGGATGAAAGACGGTTTCGACGCCCCGAAGAACGAAAAGGTTTTCTTCTTCGACGCCGGTCTTGCCTTCGGCACGGGCGACCACCCCACGACGCGCCTCTGCGCAATGAGCATGCTCGACTACATTGACGCCTGCGACGGGGACGTTTCGGGCAAATCGCTAATCGACGCGGGCTGCGGCTCGGGAATTTTGGCGCTGACGGCAAAAATGTACGGCTTCGGCGACGTCTACGCGTTCGACCGCGACGAAGAGGCGGTGCGCGTGAGCCTTGAAAACGCAAAGCTCAACAACATTGGGCTTGAGAATCTGGCGTTCGAGCACGCGGGAATTGAAAAGGCGCTTGAAAACCGCAAGGCCGACATAGTTCTTGCAAACATAATAGCCGACGTTCTCTGCATCTACGCCGACAACCTCATAGACGCCGTAAAGCCGCAGGGCAGGCTTGTATTAAGCGGCATTCTGGCGGCGGAAAACGAGCGCGTCAAAGAGTATTTTCTCGAAAGGCTCGGCGGCAGGGAGTCTTCCTGCACGGGCACGCCGATGGGCGAATGGTCGAGAATCGAAATTATTATGAAATAATAATGGACAAGATTTCGACAATAAAAAACATCAAAGAATCCGACGGCAAAGTGCCGTTTGAAACGCTCGCGGTTCTGAAGTCGCTGCAGGTGCGCACGGCGAAGAACGCCAGCGAGTTTCTCATGCTGGATTTCGGCGACAACTCGGGTACGTTTTCGGCAATGTGCTTTGAGGGCCCTGCGGCGTTCGACATTCTCCGCGCCTCGCAGGCGGGAGACGTTTTTGAAGTGCGCGGCATTGCCGATTTCTATCAGGGGCGCTTCAGCCCGAAGATAGATTCGGTTCGCAAACTCGGCGAAGACGAAATTTCGCAAAGGTACGCCTCTCTTGCGCCCGTTTCGCCGCTCGACCCCGACGCGATGAAAACCGAGCTCGACGCCATCATCGCCTCAATAGTCGACGATACCCTGCGCACGACCGTGGAATTCGCCCTCGCCGAAACATCGGGACAATTCTACACTTCCACCGCCGCGGTGAAAATGCACCACGCCTATATGTTCGGGTTGCTCGAGCATTCACTGCGCTGCGCGCGAATGGCGGTTGCGCTTGCGCCGCTGTATCCGGAAGTGGACAGGGACCTCGCCGTTGCGGGAGCGGTTTTGCACGACATCGGCAAAGTCATAGAATACTCGCAGGGGCTTGCCCCCGACAGGACGCGCGCGGGCATTTTGCAGGGGCACGTTGTTTTGGGCTACCGCTTGGTGCGCCGCGTGGGGCTTAAAAACGGGCTAAATCCCGACCTGCTCGAGCGCCTCGAACACATAATTTTGAGCCATCAGGGAGAGCCCGAATGGGGCGCGGCGGTTCGCGCCGCAACCCCCGAGGCGGTTTTTGTGTCAAACATAGACAACTTCGACGCAAAAATGGGCGCGATAGCCGCGGCAATGGGCATAGACAGCGAATTTGTCGACGTTCCCGCCCTGCACGTCAAGCTTCTGACAACAAAAGTACAGCACTGATGAACATTTTCATAGCATCTACAAACGCGCATAAAATCGGCGAATACAGGGAAATGTTCGCCGCCTGCAATCTGCATTGCGACGTGCTCGGGTCAAACGCCGTAGAGGGATTTCGCGCCCCAGAGGAAAACGGCGACTCCTTCCGCGCCAACGCGCTGATAAAGGCGGAAGCCCTCGCGGAAAGGCTGCGGGGCGAATACGTTATGGCTGACGACAGCGGCATTGTTGTAGACGCCCTCGGCGGCGCTCCGGGAATATACTCGGCGCGCTATGCGGGTTGCCACGGCGCCGATGCCGACCTGCGTAACAACGAAAAACTTTTGAACGAGCTAAAGGACGTTCCCGACGAAAAGCGCACGGCGCGCTTCGTCTGCTGCATTGCGCTCGTTGCCCCCGACGGCTCGAAGCACTGCTTTGAAGGAACCATAGAGGGGCGAATAAACCGCGGCGCGGCGGGTCGCGGCGGCTTCGGCTACGACCCGCTCTTCTACGTTCCCGAACTCGGCAAAACCACGGCGGAAATTTCGCCCGAACACAAAAACGCAATAAGCCACAGAAGCAGGGC
>DAVZIV010000200.1:0-3361 GCA_052273125.1 Candidatus Merdousia sp.
CGGCTTCGGACTGCAGTACAAGTTCGACGACGCCGTTTCGGCATTCATCGACTACAGTGCAACTTTGCGCAGCGGATATTCCGCCCACGGCTTGAATCTCGGCGCGCAATTCAGATTCTAATATCCTGTAATAAAACGCCCGCCGTCGGGTGAAAAAACATTCGGCGGCGGGTTCGCGAAGAGCCGCAAAACAACTTCTTCATATTTTAAAAATTCATAGAGGCTCTTCACAATAACAAAGTCATAGCTCGCTTCCCTCCGCAAGGAGGGGGGCTTTTTTTTCGCCGCAAACACGCAAAAAATTGCGTTAAATAAAACGCCGCTCCGCCGATAAATACGGCATGAATATGTTTTGTTTTCAATGCGAACAGACCGCCTTTTCAAAGGCGTGCGTAAAAAGCGGCGTCTGCGGAAAGAAGCCCGACACCGCCAACCTTCAGGACGCCCTCGCAGGCTCGCTGGTTGCCCTTGCCCGTTCGGACGCCCGCCCCGACGCCATCGCCGACACGCTTATAGACGGGCTTTTCACCACCATAACAAACGTAAATTTCGACAACGCGCCGATAAAAAAGCGAACCGAAGACGCCATGCGACTTGCGGGCGCGGCGAAAGCATTCGACATGCGCAAAATCTGGGACGCCGACGAAGACACGCGCAGCCTCAAATCCCTCGTTCTTTTCGGCTTGAAGGGAATGGCGGCGTACGCGCACCACGCGCGGGCACTCGGCTTTCGCGACGCCGAATTGGACGCGTTTTTCAAGTCCGCTCTCGCGTCGCTCGCCGAAGAAAAAACTGCCGCCGAACTGATCGGCGAAGTGTTGAAAGTCGGCGAAATGAATCTGCGCTGCATGGAGCTTCTCGACCGCGCCAACACGCAATCCTACGGCGATCCTATGCCCACGGAAACGACTTCCAACATAGAGGCGGGCCCTTTCATAATTGTAAGCGGGCACGACCTGAAAGACATTCACGAACTGCTCGTGCAGACGCAGCACACGGGCGTCAACGTTTATACCCACGGCGAAATGCTGCCGTGCCACGCCTACCCCGAACTAAAAAAATTCAAGAACCTCAGGGGCAATTTCGGCACGGCTTGGCAAAACCAGCAAAACGAATTCGACGGCGTGCCCGCCCCGATTCTCTTCACAACAAACTGCATAATGCCCGTAAAAAAATCGTACGCCGACAGGGTTTTCACATGCGGGGTGGTCGGGTATCCCGACACCGTACACATAGGCTCAAACCGCGATTTCACGCCCGTTATAAAAAAGGCGATGGAGCTTGGCGGATACAAAACCCCGCGGCGAATGACGGGCATAAACGGCGGCTGCAAACTCTCCCTGGGCTACGGCAGAAAAACCGCCGCCGAACTTGCCGGCAAAGTTTTGCAATGCATTGCCGAAAAACGCCTGCGCAGAATATTTCTCGTCGGCGGGTGCGACGGCGCAAAAGTCGGGCGCAACTATTTCACGGAGTTTGCAAAAATGCTTCCGCACGACACCGTGATTCTTACGCTTGCCTGCGGCAAATACAGGTTCAACGACATCGACTTCGGCTTTGCGGGCCCGCTGCCGCGCCTCATGGATATGGGACAGTGCAACGACGCGTATTCGGCAATCGCATTCGCCTCCGAGCTCTCGAAGAAAAGCGGGCTCGGGCTGAACGAACTGCCGCTGTCGTTCGTGCTGTCGTGGTACGAACAGAAGGCGGTCTGCGTACTGCTTACACTGCTTTATCTTGGGATAAAAAACATAAGGCTCGGGCCTACACTTCCCGCGTTTGCCTCGCCGAAAATACTCGATATTCTATCCGAAAAATTCGGAATAAAACCCATAACCACGCCCGAAAACGATATAAGAGACTTACTCGGAGACTATCAAATAAGCATATCGCGCCAACACAAAAAGGCTCAATAATATTATTTTAATTAAATATTATCTGTCTTTTTGATATTTTACAGTCTGAAAAAATAAAAAGGGAGGTTTTTTACCTCCCTTTTGGTCATTTCCCAAGCCTGAACGCGCGGCGGGCAAGCCCCGCCCCGATATACGCACTGATGAGGTTTGCAAGAAGCTCCTGCCATACGGAGGCAAGATAAAAGCCCTTGACGTATTTCACGACAAATTTCTCCCTTTCCGGCAAAAGCCCCCAAAGCCAGCCGCCGCACTCCTCCGCAGTTTCGACTGCCACAGGAATGTCGGGGTAGAAGGCAAAAATGAACGGGCAGACGCCGAGGACAAAAAACGCCGAAAAATACATTACGCGCCGAAAAAGCGCGCCGTCTTCGTCTTTCGTCCGCACGAACGCAGAATCGTGCGCGGAGGAATCCGCAGACTGCTGGTTTTTGAGCGTCTCCATAACCGAGCTCCATTTTTGGGAGTTCAGCGCAGAAAGTTGCCCGAAAACGGAAACGACGGTTGTTGCCAACCCGCCAAGCGCGCCGCTCTCCCAGAGAGATTCAATCAAAGCCGACATTTTCACTCCCCAATTTCGGCGGTTTGCCCGCACTCGCCGTCGGCTTGCCCGTCGTTTTCCTGCGGATATTTCAACGCCGCATATGCGTCCGCCATTCCCTGAATGACCGATTCGTACGGCTCTATTGCGGCAAGCTCGCACTTTTCCTTGAGCTGTATAACGCTTCTGCCCAAAGTCGTTTCAATGTACACGTCTACGCCCCTTATTTGCGCGGATATTGTCTTGAATTCGCCGTCTATTTTTATTTTTAAATTTATAGTCATAAGTTGTATTGTTTTATATTTTTGTTTAACATTCGGTTTCGCGAAAAAAATCCGAGCCCAAAAACCATCTTACGGATTTTCCTGCGTGTATTGGTATGAGAACGCCTCGTACATCTGTTTTACGGACTGGTCGGCATCGCCCGCGACATCTCCGCCGACTACGCAATGATTGCCGTTGCCCGAAATATCGCGGATTTTTCCGCCGAACGTGTAGTTGTCGAAAACCGCAAGCGCCCTGTACATTGCGGTAGAAGAGCAAAGCGCTGGCGGAACGGGCCTGCCGTTTTTGTAGTCTGAGACCGTGTACGGCGCCGTTTCCGAGGACATATCGAAATTCATCACCGCGACTCGGGAAATGCCGCCGGCAAAACAGCCTTTTGAAAAATCCGAGCCGTGGAAATTGCCTATGTCGCAGACGGCAAATTTCGCCCCCGCGCTGAAAATATCGGCGTGCATGGAGCTGTTGAGGCTCGAATCTTTCAGAATGCCGTTAACATAGATTTTTGAATTCGCAAAGGCGTCGTTTATTTCGACGGTGGCGACAAGCGCGTAGACTCCCGCCGGAATTGTCGTCGAAACGCTTCCGCCGAAAATTTCGTTCAGACCCTTTCTGCCCGTAAGCG
>DAVZIV010000201.1:0-3352 GCA_052273125.1 Candidatus Merdousia sp.
CGGGGACTACGGGTCGCCCGAAATCGGCTACGCACACTTTTGAAAGTGCGTTTGCAAGCATCGCGCGAACGCCCAAGCACGCCGACGACGTTTGGGCGTTCGCCTACAATCCGACGCATTTTGCGGGCTTGCAGGTTTTTATGCAGGCTTTTGCAAACGCGAATCCGCTGGTGGACGCATTTGCCGCCGACCGCGCGGAAATTGCGGACGCGCTAAAAGATTTTTCCGCCACGCACATTTCGGCAACGCCCACGTTTTTCAGGCTGCTTGCCTGCGGGGAGGCGTTTGAGGCGAAGTCGGTCAAGCGGCTGACTTCGGGCGGCGAAAAATTCGACGCGCAGACGATGCGCAAAATTTCGGAATATTTCCCCAATGCTAAGGTGCGCAACATATACGCTTCGACGGAGTACGGCTCTATGCTGGTTTCCGACGGAGACGTTTTCGAGGTGAAGACGCCGAATTTGAAGGTGGAAAACGGCGAGCTTTTTGCCGCGACGCAAAGCGGAGGGGAAAAAAGTTGGCATGCAACGGGCGACGTTGTGGAGGTTGTCTGCCCCGCCCCGCTGAAGATAAAATTTGCGGGGCGCAAGACGGAAATGATAAACGTGGGCGGCTACAAGGTGAATCCGTCGGAAGTGGAGGAGGCGCTGCGGGCGCTCGGCGGAATTGCCGATGCGCGCGTTTACGCCGTGCCCAACAGGATTCTCGGCAACATAGTCGGCGCGGAGATTGTCCGCAACGGGTTGTTGACGGAGACGCAAATACGCCAAAGCCTTGCGGGGAAGTTGCAGAATTTCAAGATTCCGCGGGTGATAAAATTTGTCAATTCAATACAAAAAACAAGAACCGGTAAGATAAAAAGATGACAAAAAATTTTCTGATAACGGGCGTTTCGCGCGGATTGGGCAGAGAAATTGCGCTGAAGCTGCTTTCGGAATGCGACTGCCGCGTTTGGGGCGTGGGGCGTTCCGACGCCTCTGCGGTTGCCGACATTTCCGGAAAATTCGGGGACAGGTTTGCGTATTTGTCTTTCGACATATCGCGCACGGACGAGATAGCCGAAGAGGTCGGCGCTTTCGTAGGTTTGAAAACTCCGCTTGACGGGCTTGTAAACAATGCCGCCATTGCCTATGCCGACTTGGCTACGAATCTAAAGGTTGCCCCGCTGCGCGGTATGTTTGACGTGAATGTTTTTGCGGCGATGTTTTTTACGAAGCTTGCGCTGCGCAATATGGTTTTGCACGGTCGGCGCGGGTCTATTGTGCACATTTCGTCGATTTGCGCGGCGAAGGGATTCAAGGGACTTGCGATGTATTCGGCTACGAAAGGCGCGTTGGAATCTTTTTCAAGGGGGATTGCCCGCGAATGGGGCGCGCGCGGAATACGCTCGAACTGCGTGGCGGCGGGATTCATGCAAACGGATATGAGCGCGGGTCTTTCCGAAGAGGCGCTGGCGAAAATCTTCGCGCGGACGGCGCTAAAAAGACCCGCCGACATCGTTTCGGTTGCGGCAACTGTGAAATTTCTTCTTTCGGAAGAGTCGGCGTCAATCACGGGGCAAACGCTTCCCGTTGACGCGGGCGCGTAGTGTGTCGGTCAAAGGCGCGGACAATCCGCAAAATCCTCCGCGGGTTGTAAGTATTGCGAAGTTTTCGGCGAAATTTTACGGGGCTTATTCACGCGGGGCGCAAAAAGCGGATAGCGGTTGCCCGAGCGGGGGTAGGAAGCGCCAAACGCGAACATCAGGTGCCGTTGAGCGTGTTTGCAAAGCAGAACTGCTTGCACGGCGTTATTTGCCAGCTTCGGATTCGGGGGCTTTTTCCTCGCCGTTGAAGCGCATTGAAATGAGCGTTGTTATGCCGCGCTCCTGCATTGTTACGCCGTAGATTGTGCGCGCGGCGGACATTGTGCGCTTGTTGTGTGTGATGACCAAGAATTGGGAATATTTGATAAATTCCTTCAGAATATCGGTATAGCGGCCTATGTTGGCGTCGTCAAGCGGGGCGTCGAGTTCGTCGAGCACGCAGAAAGGCGATGGTTTTACCATGTAGATTGCAAACAGCAGCGATACCGCCGTCATTGTACGCTGTCCGCCCGAAAGCAGCGAAAGGCTCTTTAGCACCGTTCCCGGGGGGCGGGCTATGATTTCTATGCCGCTGTCGAGAACGTCTTCGGTCTCCACAAGTTTGAGGTCGGCAGTGCCGCCGCCGAAAATTTTGTGGAATGTAAACTCGAAATTCTTCTTGATTTGCCCGAAAGTCTCGGAGAAGAGCTTTTGCGATGTGGCGTTGATTTCGTCGATGTCGGAAACGAGCGCGTTCTTCGACGCCCAAAGGTCGTCGGTCTGTTTTTTGAGGAAGTCGTAGCGCTCTTTCAATTCGGCGTATTCCTCTATGGCTACAAGGTTGACTGCTCCCATTGCGCCTATGCGTTCGCGCAACTGGCGGACTTCCTCGCCGATTTCGGAGAAGTCGAGAGAATCCATGGCGGCAAAGTCGGCTTCGGTGGGTTCGCCGCGCTCGCGCTTGGGCTTGGCTTCGCCGTCTTCGAGTTCGTCGAGCTTGATTTTGGTTTCAAATTCCTCGTCGGACTTCCAAATTTCGAGCTTCCAATCGACATCGGAAACGGAGGTTTCGTAGTCGTTTGCGACGCGCTCGCAGATGTAGTCTATGCGCGATTTGAGCTTCGTCATGCGCACGTCTATCTCGTTGCGGCGGGCGTTGAAAACCATCTGCTGCTGTCTGTCGGCGTTCAATGCCGTTTCGGATTCGGAAAGCGAATTTTCCATTCCCGCAACTTTTGCGTTCTGTTCGGCGATTGCCGAAACCGAAGCCTGCAATGTTTCGGAGAGAGCCTTTGCACGCTCGAGTTCCGAAGCGGTTTCGGCGTCGAGATTTGCCGACTGTTCGCCGACGGCGGCAAGTTCCGCCTCTCTGCGGGCTATTGTTTCGGCGATTTCGCCGCGCTGGCGCTCTATTGCGCCGAGCCCGCGCTCGAGACTTTCAAGGCGCGATTTCTTTTCGGCAAGCTGCAAACGCGTTTCGGAAAGAACCGCGTATTTTTGGTCTTTCTCCCCGCGCAAAATGGCTATTTGGCTTTCGTTTTCCGCCGAAACCGACTTGGATTTTTCCATGTTCGCCTCCGCCTCGGCGAGCTGACGCGCGGCGGAATCGAGCCTGTCCTGAGCCTCGAAGCGCGACTTTTCCATATCGGCAAGAGTTGCGTTTTTTTTCTCTATTTCCGCGTTCTTTTGCGCGAGAGCGGATTTTGCCGAATCAATCTGGGCGCGCATTGACGAAATTTCGCGCTTGATTTCCACGGAAACGTTGCGGCAGTTTTCGATGTCCACCTC
>DAVZIV010000202.1:0-3310 GCA_052273125.1 Candidatus Merdousia sp.
TGCGCGTCGTCGAATGTGCCGCTTATTGCCATGGGGAAAACGTTGTCAGCGCCCGTGCACGCCATCTGCCGCTCCTGAAGCGGCGAAATTCTGCCGTCGGGATAGAGTATGAAAATGCGCACGCCCTTTTTGCCGAGCAGACCGTTGATTGCCGCACTACCCGTGTCGCCGCTGGTAGCTCCCAGCACATTAGAGACTCCGCCGCGGCGGGCGAGCAGATACTCGCTCAAATTGCCCAAGAACTGCAACGCAAAGTCTTTGAATGCGAGAGTCGGCCCGTGGAACAGCTCCAGAATGAAAAGGTCTTCGCCGAGCTTTTTAAGCGGGGCAATGCGGGCGTCGTCAAAGCGCGTGTACGAGGCGTCGATAATCGAGCGCAAGTGCGCCTCGGGAATGTCGTCGGCAAAGACGCGCATAAATTCAAAGCAGAGTTCCGCGTACGAAAGCCCCTGCCAAGACTCCATCTTTGCGCTCAAATCGGGAAATTCCGCGGGCACGTACAAACCGCCGTCGGGAGCCAAGCCCTCCTGCACGGCCTCGGAAAATGACAACGGCTCTCCGCCGCCGCGTGTGCTGATATACTTCATAATTGAGCCTGTTTGTATTAAAAAAAAGCGTCGCGGTCAAGAACATACCCAACCCCGACGCCCCAAAAATTTTTTCTATAAAACTTAGTCGCCGAGATTGAACGCCTCGTGCAAAATGTTCGCAGCCAAATCGGCTTCGGAAAGCGATATGCCCACCGAAATCTTGATTTCGCTCGTGGTGATAATCTGCACGTTGATGTTATTGTCAGCCAAAGTCTTGAAGAATTTTGCAGCAACGCCCGCGTGGGAACGCATACCCGTGCCGATGACCGAGACTTTTGCGATGTCGCCGGTGATGGAAACGCTCGCCCCGCCGTGGTTTTCGCAGAATCCGCGCACTACGCGCTCCGCCTTGGAGGCGTCGTCTTTGGAGACGGTGAAAGTCATATTCGCCTTTCCGCCGCGGCTTATGTTCTGGACAATCATATCCACAATAATGCCCGCCTCGCCGAGGCATTCAAAGATGGATGCGGCAATTCCGGGCTTGTCGGGAATTTCGCTTACAGTAATTTTAGTCTGGTTTTTGTCTACCGCAACGCCGCTTATTACGACGTCTTCCAATGAAGGTGTTTCCGATTTCACTATAGTTCCGGGTTCGTTGTTAAAACTTGATCTTACTTCAAATACCACGTTGTGCTTCTGGGCGAATTCCACGCTGCGCGCCTGCATTACCTTTGAGCCCAGCGACGCCATTTCCAAAAGCTCCTCGTACGACATTTCGGGAATTTTTTTGGCGTTTTTGACAATGCGCGGGTCGGCTGTATATACGCCGCTTACGTCGGTGTAGATTTGGCAGACGTCCGCCTTGAGCGCCGCCGCCAAAGCTATCGCGGAAAGGTCGCTGCCGCCGCGCCCCAGCGTTGTTATGTCGCCGTCGCGCCCGACTCCCTGAAAACCCGCAACAATGACAACCTTGCCCTCTTCGAGGCACTTGGGAATGTCGCCGCCGGTGATTTCGGTAATGCGCGCCTTCGTGTGGGCAAAATCGGTATAAATGCCCGCCTGCGCGCCCGTTCTCGATACCGCCTTGACGCCGAGAGAATGAAGCGCCATCGCCGTCAGGGCTATGGTTTCCTGTTCGCCTACGGCAAGCAGCATATCCATTTCGCGCTCGTCGGGCATTTCGTTGAAAGTTTTCGCGCGCGCGATGAGGTCGTTGGTGACGCCGCTTCTTGCCGAAACGACCACAACAACCTTGTTGCCCGCGTCCACAAACGACTTTATCCTTTTGGCAACATTGAGTATTCTGTCGGTATCGCCGACGGAAGTACCGCCGTATTTTTGCACAATCAATGCCATTGTATGAATGTTTAGATTTTAAGTTTGTATCGACGCGCCATATTGACGCGCCCGCGCCAATAGTCAACACATATTATCTAATGTATCGGCACAATTCCAGCGCGCTTTCGGCGCGGTTTAAAATATACAGATGGATACCCGCCGCGACGCCCGAGGCTCTGAGCGAATCAATCTGGGCGCGCGACCAGTCCAAGCCTATGCGCTTGGCGTCGGCGTCGTCCTTCGCGGACTCGAGGCGCGCAAGCAGCTCCCGCGGAATGTCGGTACCGCACATATTCTTGAAATTGAGAACCTGCTTGAGCGAAAGCGCTGGCATAAGTCCCGCAATCATAGGCTTGTCAATCCCCGCGGCGCGGCATTTTTCCACGAAGTCGAAGAAGTGGGCGTTGTCGTAAAAGAGCTGGCTGACGACGAAATCCGCACCGCAGTCCACCTTGCGCTTGAGGTTGGCAATGTCGGACTCAATAGACGGCGCTTCCGGATGCTTTTCGGGATACCCAGCGCAGCCGATACCCATATTCGGATAGTTTTGGCGAATGAATGCAACAAGCTCGTTCGCGTGCGCATAGCCGTCGGGGCTCGGGCGGAAGTCGGGCATATTTTTCGGCGGGTCGCCCCTGAGCGCCATGATGTTGCTTATGCCCTCGCGCGAAAGCTTTTCTACTATTTCGGCAATTTCCGCCTTGGAGTGCCCCACACAGGTCAGGTGAGGCATCACGACATAACCGAAGATGTCGCGCAATAGCAGACCGTAGTCCATAGTGCGCTCGCGCGAAGAGCCGCCCGCGCCGTAAGTTATGGAAACGTAATCGGGCGAAACGTCCCTGAGCTTGGCGGCGGTTCGCAAAATCTGGCGCGCCCCCTCCTCCGTCTTGGGCGGAAAGAACTCGACCGAAAATACGGGCGAAGAACCGCCGAATTTTTTTGCTATGTTTCTTTCGTTCATATGAAAATTACTTCAAAATTCTGTCCACCCTGCGCGGAATGGCAACCATTGTCTCCCACGGAATGCGGCGCGTCCAGCGGCTGTAGTCGGCAAGGGAAATTTCCGCGCCGTCCTGCTCGCCGATGAAACAGACTTCGTCGCCGACCTTCGCGTCGGGAGCGGCGTCTATGCAGATTTCGCACTCGTCAAGACTCACGTTGCCGACAATCGGGCAGCGCTTTCCGCCTACGAGAACGCGCGCCTCTTCGGTAAATCCCGACGGAACGCCGTCGCCGTAGCCCGCGCAGACACAGGCAATCAAACGCCCGTCGGATTTCGCTATTGAAATTATGCGCGACTTGAACGAGAGCACCGGCTTGAGATTGAGATTTTCGTAGCCGCCGCCGTCGTCGTATGGATTTATTCCGTACTGAATCAGCCCCATTCGCACGGCGTTGAACGGCGGCTCTACGGGAATGTAGCGCAGCCCCGCGCTGTT
>DAVZIV010000203.1:0-3308 GCA_052273125.1 Candidatus Merdousia sp.
AAACAAAAGCGCGCATATTGCACGAGCGCCCTGTGCCGCTCCTGCGGATTTTCGGCAAGGCGCGCCGATTTTTCAAAGAGCGCGTATGCGTTTTCGTCGCCGCCGTTTGCGGCAATGCACCCCAAATAATAGAGCGCCGACGGGTAGAGCTTGGCGTCTTCGGGCGAAACCTGCCTGAACATTTCGGACGCCGCGGGATAGTCTCCGCGCGCGTAGAATTGAAACCCCTTTACAAAATACTGCGGCGAAGTCTCCGCGGCATTGCCGCAATACGCGCCGAAAACCGATGTCAAAAACAGACAAAAAATCATAAATATTCGCATAATAAATCTTCCAGTTCGCCTATCGTGTTTACGTTTTTTAGGTTGGTTCTCAGCCGTTTGAAGCCCTCGGCGTTTTTCAGAAAACGCATAACCTGAGCCTGAATGAATTTGATGTTGCCCGACGATATGTTTTGAAAGCCGCCCTCCGCCATAGCCTTTGCGTAGCGCAGCGCCATTGCAGCGCGCTGACGCGGCGTCGGCTCGAAGAGCGACTCGTCTTCGCCGCGAAGCCTCGCCTTCATTTTCCCGAATATCCACGGGTTTCCGAGCGCCGCGCGCCCAATCATAAAGCCCGAGCAGGCGCTGTTGCGCATAAAATCGCCGTAGAGAAGCTCCGCCGAACCGTTGCCCACAAGCGGCACGGAAACCGCGCGGGCGGTCTGCTCAATCAAGTTCCAGTCCGCCGCGCCGTCGTAGCCTTGGGCTTTCGTCCTGCCGTGAAGGGTTATCATTTTTGCCCCCGCGTCTTCGAGTCGCCGCGCGGCGTCGGGCACAACTATTGACGAAGAATCCCACCCGATGCGCATTTTCGCGCTGACGGCAATCGAAACTTTTTGCGAAACCGCCGCCACAATCCGCGCCATTTGTTTGACGTCCTTAAGCAGCGCCGCGCCCGCGCCAGCACAGACTGCGTTCGGAGCCGGACAGCCGAAATTTACGTCTATGAAATCGGGGGCGAATTTTTCCTCTACAACCGCGGCGGCGTCCGCCATTTCGCATTCGTCGGAGCCGAAAATCTGAATGCCCGCGGGGCGGCAGCCGTCGGGCATTTTGAGCTTTTCCATCACGCGAACCGCGCCAGAAAGCACCGCCCGCGAGTAGACAAATTCGCTCACAACCGCATCGGCGCCGTATTCGACGAAAATCGAGCGGCACGCCGCATTGGTAAAGTTTGCCATCGGCGCAAGGAGAAAGCGTTTTTGGTCAAAATTTATCATTAAAAATCAATAAATCCGTTTGCAGATTTTATGGCAAAAACGCCGATATTGTACGCCGCGTGCGCCGCGAAGCACGGAATGATTGAGGCGTTTTTATTCTTCGGCAAAAAGCGCAGCGCATAAAATAGAATGGAACATTCAAAAACCGCCAGCGTGGATATTGCGGGCTGCACGGAGAAATCGAACTTCCAGACTCCGCCGAAGATCGACGCGCCTTCTGGCACGGCGTAGTCCCACATAAACGGATGCCCGAGGGCAAAAAGCAGGGAGAATGCAATTATCGAAGCAATCAACAATCCCCTGCCCCTGTTTTGCACAACCAAATATCCGCGGAAAATAAGCTCTTCCACAAACGCCGCGCCGAGCCACGAAAATATCGCCCACCAAGCGACGCGCGTCTGCGAAGCCTCGGCTCCGATGGCGATTTCGGTTGCCGTATGCACGGCAAGCAGCGCAAGAGCCGCCAATGCGCCGCAGACGACGTACGTCGGCGAAACCGTCGCCGCGCCGGCAAGCGCCCTTTTCGGCAGAACGCCGCTGCGCCTGAACGCGTTAAAATCGCCGTACCACATATGGAAGAGGTACGCGGCTATTGCAAAGTTGAGCAAGGCAAAAATCGGGTCGTCCTGAAACATATCCGCGTTGTGTAAGAATTACAAAGATGCGCTCCAAATCATCACCGCAAATTGCAGCACGAAGAATATTGCAACAAGCGCGTATACAAATACAAAAAATTTGTCCACCTTGTAGGGAATGCGTTTATTCTTATTTTCCATGAAAGGCCATTATTATAAACGCGCGAAAACTCTCAACACAAAAATGCGCGGATTTCGGTCTATTTTTTAGCGCGCTCTCTCCCGCCTAAAAACCGCCGCCTTTTTACGGAACGCCAAGCACAAGCGCCGCAAAATTTCGGCTTCATACGGTCTTTTTGCCGACGCCGCGCTCGCTCGGACAAGTCGACGCAATCGGTAAGTTCGCAAAGTGCACAATTTTGTAATTTTGCCAATCAATGGCGCGAAAAATGTAAAAAAAGTGTTGCAAGAATCGAAAATCGACAAATAATGCGACCTCAATTTTTATTACTAAACCCATAAAATAAAAGGATAATAAAATGATTAAAGTAGGTATCAATGGTTTCGGACGCATCGGCCGTATGGTTTTCCGCGCGGCTTTTGAAAACTTCTCGAAAGATATCCAGATTGTCGGCATCAACGACCTTCTCGACCCCGACTACTTGGCTTATATGCTCAAGTACGACTCCGTACACGGCAGATTCCAGCACGAAGTCTCCGCGGACGGCAGCAACCTCGTTGTCGACGGCCAGAAAATCCGCATCACTGCCGAAAAAGACCCCGCCAACCTCAAGTGGAACGAAGTTGACGCCGACGTGGTTGTAGAATCCACAGGCTTCTTCCTCACTGAAGAACTCGCTTCCGCACACCTCAAGGCAGGCGCAAAGAAGGTCATTATGTCCGCTCCCTCCAAGGACGCAACACCCATGTTCGTCTACGGCGTCAACGACAAGACCTACGCCGGCCAGAAAATCATTTCCAACGCGTCCTGCACGACAAACTGCTTGTCGCCCATCTGCAAAGTTCTCGACGCCGAATTCGGTATCAAGCGCGGCTTGATGACGACTGTTCACGCTGCCACGGCTACGCAGAAGACTGTTGACGGTCCTTCCAAGAAAGACTGGCGCGGCGGCCGCGGTATCCTCGAAAACATCATTCCCTCTTCGACGGGTGCTGCCAAGGCTGTCGGCAAGGTTCTTCCCCAGCTCAACGGCAAACTCACGGGTATGTCCATGCGTATCCCCGCTTCCGACGTTTCGGTTGTCGACCTCACAGTAGAGCTTGAAAAAGCTCCGGGCGCCGACAAGGATTCCGCATACGCCGCAATCTGCGCCGCTATGAAGAAGTACTCCGAAGGCGAACTCAAGGGCGTTCTCGGCTACACCGAAGACGCAGTTGTATCCACAGACTTCCGCAACTGCCCGAAGACCTCCATCTTCGACGCAAAGGCAGGTATCCAGCTCGACCCGACA